>CAMYJN010000679.1 GCA_947258625.1 uncultured Polyangiaceae bacterium
CTGCCTCGGCCCTGAGCCGATTGGGCCGCGACGAGCACCCACGCGTGCACCTCGAAGCAGGCGACACGGTGATCTTCTCTTCACGCGCCATTCCCGGAAACGAGCTCAGCGTCTTCGACCTCGTCAACCGATTCGAGCGGCGCGGCATCGAGGTCGTCACGCGCGGCCGGTATCCGGAAGTTCACGCAAGTGGTCACGGAAGCCGCGAAGAGCAGCGGTCGATGATCCAGCTCCTGCGTCCAAAGGCGTTCGTTCCCGTGCACGGCACGCACCACCACCGGAGCCGGCATCTAGAGCTAGCCGCCGAAGAAGGAGTCGCGCAGAGACAGCTCATCGAAAACGGAAGCGTGCTCGAAGTCACGAAAGACGCGCTCGGTGTCGTCGATACGGTTCCGACGGGGCGTGTCTATATCGACGGGATGCGAGCGTTGAGCTCCGAGGTCATCGCCGAGCGACGCGCGATGGGATCGGCCGGATTGGTCACCGTTCTGCTGTCGCTCAAAGGAGGACGGCTGCGGGAGCTTCCGCGGGTGCTGTCGCGGGGTGTGTTCGACGGCGCGGAGCGACTCCGCGTCGAGCAAAAAGTCGGCGAGCACGTCCGCAATCGTCTCAAAGGGCGACGTTTTGCAACCACGGCGGAGGCCAAGGAGGCCGCAATTGAGGTTGCGCGGTGGTTCTTGGTCCACAATCACCGAAGGCGCCCGCTGATCACGGCGGACGTCCACGGGGAACCATGAGCCGATGGGTGGCTTGGCTGGTCGCTGCTCTCGTCCTGAGTAGCTGCCACCGGCACGTCAAACCGGAGCCGAGCACTCAGCCCGTCTCCACCGAACCCGCAATCGTCGCGCCGACTGCGCCCTCGTCGAACGGCGCAGCAAGCGCCGGCATCGCGCGCCCCGCAACCGCAAAGGAGCGCGCGGCGGTCGAGGAATTGATTCGTGCGGCGGAATCGGTGCGCCAGCTCAGGCTTCGGCGCCGGGTGAACATCGAAATCGAAGACGGTGATGCGATCGCCGAAAGCCTGCGATCGCAGATCGAAGACGAAGACATCGAGCGCGCGAGGATCGTCTACGGCGCACTGGGGCTCCTTGATGCGGAAGAGGATCTACGCAGCATGTTCGCAGGGGTCCTCGGCGAGCAGGTCATCGGCTACTATGATCCGGACACTGGGCGACTCGTCATCCGCGATGACGTGATGGCAGGCTTGGCCGGATCCTTCGGCCCCGAGCAAGCGCAGGAAGCGAGTCTGGTCCTGGTCCATGAGCTGGTCCACGCGCTTCAGGATCAGCGCCTCGGGCTTGGCGAGTCGTACCAAAAGGAGCGGACCGCGGATGCCGACAACGCCTTCCGTGCGGTCGTCGAAGGCGACGCGACCTTGGCGATGCTCGCCGAGGCGCTTCGCCAGCAGGGTATCCCCTTGTCCGCTGCGACGGCCGGCATTCAACAGATGGGCGACTATGTCGACCTCAACGCGCTCGTGCGCGGCGAGAAGCTCGACGACGCGCCGGCGATCCTACGGGTGACGCTGGTAGCGCCCTATCTGCGTGGGCTTCAGTTCGCGGCAGCCGTCCAGGGGCGCGGCGGGTGGCCCGCCGTGAACAACGCGCACCGTCGCCCCCCTGCGACGACCGAGCAGGTACTCCACCCGGACAAGTACTTCGCCCGCGAGCCTGGCGAAGCTATCGGGATTCCCAAGAACGAAGCGCTCGTCGCGGCCGGCTTCGATCGAATCGAGGAAGATACGCTCGGCGAGCTCGAGCTCAGCGTTTACCTTGGGCAGGGCCGAGCCTCGGGCACCGACGAACGGGCGGCCGCCGGCTGGGCAGGCGATCGTCTCGTGGTCTACCGGCGCAACGAAAAGACGGCCGTCATCTGGTGGACAAGCTGGGACAGCGAGTTGGACGCCCGAGAGGCCTTCGCCGCCGCGCGCTTGGTCTCGCCCAAGGATTCGAACGCTCGGGTGGAACGCAAAGGCCGGTTCGTCCTGATCGTCAGGGGGCTGCCGCACCGGCTTCACCGCACGGCTCGCAGCGACTTCAATTCCTTCGCCCGCAGCCTCAAGGGCCGTCCGCCCCCGCCCGAGCTCCGCCCCAGCCTCGTCTATTGAGGTTGTCGTCCGGAACGCCCCAAGGTAGGAAAGGCCGGTGAGCCGCGCCTCCTGGGACCAATACTTCATGGATATCGCCGTCGTGGTGGCGACTCGCTCGACCTGCCCCCGCAAGCACGTCGGCTCGGTCATCGTT
>CAMYJN010000680.1 GCA_947258625.1 uncultured Polyangiaceae bacterium
ACGCGGTAAAGAAGAAGAAGCGCGCGTTCGGCCGGGTGATGAAGGCCGCGGCAAACACCGCGTCGCGTTACGGAGGCAGCAACGTCAGCAGCGAGGTCGAGAAAGCTTCGCAGGAAGCCTACCGGGTCGACGCGACAGCGAAAGACTTGGACGAGGCCGCCGACGCCCTCGGCTTGTCGAAGGCAGACGTCGAGGCGTGTCGGAATCCAGGCTAGATCCGCAGCGCCTTTTCTTCTTCGCGATGGCCTGCAGCGCCAACTTCGGTCGGATCTTCTTTCAGGGCACGACGGAGCTCAACGTTCCCGCCAATCCTCCATCAGCAGCTTCACGCCGAGGTATCCGAAGATGAGGGGGAAGAGGAAGTACTGGTACTGCGTCCAGAGCAGGGCAAGCAGGGTATCGGCTACACCGCCCGACATGTTTTCGAAACCCGCAAACACCTCAGAAAAAGAAAAGATAAACGTGGACGCGACCGGCTCGCCACTTCCAAGCACCGGAATCAAGTAGCGGTAGGGCGAACGCTTCTTGTTCAGATAGAAAAAGAAGACCACCGACAGAACGTTCACGAAGGAGTAGAGCTCCAGCGCATAGAAGGTCGAGTTGTGGTTGACGGTGCGTAGATCCACGGAACTGAAAGACGCCAGCACCCACCAGTACATGTTGAGCGGGCTGTCGCGCATGAATTCGGTATGCGCCACCACGTCGTTGAGCGTGTTGAGGTTCTCGAAGACGAAGGGAGAGAACAAGACCCAGGGGATCTCCCACAGCGCATTGGTCAGGGCATAGGAGAGCATCCACACCACCAAGGCGTCGTGGTAGAGGTCAATCCTCGGCCGGCCCTTATTCTGCGGCAGCAGGAACACGAGCATCCAGGCGTTCAACCAGATGCTGATCGCGTAAAGCCCGATCTTGGCGCTCGTGACGAAATCGAGGGCTCCCACGAAGAACAGGCCCGCACAGACGCCGACCCCACCCCAGACGAGGGCGGTACAGGTCCAAAAGACCTTGATCGTGCTTCGAGAGGCCACGCGCTTGCTCGCCCGTGGAATCTTTTGCGGCTCACCCGCTGCCGACGAAATGCTCATCTTGTTCCCTTTTGTGCGGCCTTTGATATCACAGTCGGCCACCACCCGATGGTCTTCGGTTCCAGAGACCCGACCCAGAGATCCGACCTCGATAGAGGGGCGGTCGGATTCTGGATCCTCGATGACCCTGGCGAACGCATTTCCCGCTTGTTAGCTTGAAGTGGGGACCATTCCGAGGGGGAGTCGTGACGAAGCACGAGGGTCCACTCGCCGTAAACGAGGTGGTGAACAAATGGGTGAAGCAGCAATTTCGAGCATGCCGCCAGCGATGCGGCCTAGCGGCAAAGTCGTCGTCGACGTCGATCACGCGGCGTACGTGATGCAGGGTCGACTCCCGCAGATTCGACGGGCGCTCGGCGTCGTTCGACAGGAGCTCGCGGCGAGTGGCGTGCACGTCGTGCCGGCAATGGATGCGTGCCTCGGTGCGGTGCAGCGCTCGATGAGCGGACCGCCGCTCGAGGTGTCGCCTCCCCTGTTCAAGAGGGTGCTGGCCGGCTGGATTGAGCAAGGCCTTTTCGGACTCGAGGATCCCACGAAGCCCGACGAGTAGGCAGCACGACCGGGCCCAGCCTGGCGTCGAGTGATCCTTGCGAATCGGTGACCGGAATGGTGACCGGAATGGTGACCGGGGGCTTCGAGCGAGGCATCCGAAAATGACTCTTCAGTGTCCGCGGTTCGCGTGATAGCGTTTCTCGATGACGCAGATCAACCGCTTGCTTGCCCTCCTGATGGGCAGCCTCCTCACAGCGCGGGAAAAGCACCTATGAAAAAAATCGCCAGTATCAGCCTGGGTCCCTTCAGTCTCGACTGTAACTTCAGTGCTAACTTCCTCGGCCACGATTTCGAAGTCGTGCGCATCGGTACCGACAACGATTTCAAGGCAGCCGAAAAGCTCGTCGCGGAGTGGCGGGGCAAGGTCGATGCCATCGGGCTCGGGTTGGTGCACGACCACTACTGGGTGGGAACCCATTATTTTCATCAGCGCGATACCGCGAAGCTCGAAAAACTGGCGGGTGATACCCTGGTGAGCACCGGCGCACGACTGCGGAGGATTGTACAGGAGTGGTCGTTGCGCTCGGCCCAGCACGAGCTCGGCAATTTCTTCAATAACGCAAAGGTGTTGTTCCTGTCGGGCACGACCGACTACCGCTTGGCG
>CAMYJN010000681.1 GCA_947258625.1 uncultured Polyangiaceae bacterium
GGGCTCATCGCCGAGCAGCAAGCCGACGTCTACGTACACATTTCGGACCGCTCGAGCGCCTGGGACGCCTGCGGCCCCGAAGCGATTCTGAAGGCGGCCGGTGGGCGCTTCACCGACCTCGAGGGCAATCCATATCACTACGGCGGGTCGGACATGCGGAATCGAAAGGGCATCCTCGCCTGCAACGCGGCCGCATACGACGCGGTGCTCCCGGTCGCATACGAGGCAGCCCGTTCCATAAGACTGATTCAATAGGCTCGACGATGGCACCGGTGGATTGGCGACAAGCATGGAAGGCGGGAAGGACTCCCTGGGACGCGGGCATCTCGCCGCCTGCGCTTCAGCACTTACTCGCGCGCGGACAGATTCCCGGAGGCCGGATCCTGGTTCCCGGCTGCGGTACCGGTTATGACCTTGCAACGCTGGCGCGCGCGGATCGAGAGGTCGTCGGGCTCGACCTTTCCGACGAGGCGCGTGCCGCATTTCTCGAGACACACGGCGACCTTCCGGGTTCGGTCTCCTACGAAGTTGGCGACTTCTTTTCGTACGAGCCGGGCGAGGGCTTCGATTTCGTTTGGGACTACACCTTTTTTTGCGCGCTCGACCCCCAGCAGCGCGGGGCCTGGAGTGAGACGATGAAGCGCCTGGTGAAACCCGCCGGCCTGCTCGCTACCCTGCTCTTTCCTTTCGAAGACCCGATTTCAGGACGTGAGGGGCCTCCTTGGCCGATCAATACCGACCTGGTTCGAAACCTGATCGAAGGCAGCTTCGAGGAGCTGGAAATCACGAAGATGGAACAGACCCATCCGGGGCGCGAAGGCCGCGAGCGGCTGGCGCTTTGGCGGCGACGCGAGCCTTAGTCGGTGTCGGGAAGCGGAATCGACGACGATTGCCACTTCACCTCGGAGAAGCCAAGCCGGTAGTCGGCCGTCGCTCCTTTGTCTTGCACGCCGATCCAGACTTGCGTCGTACCGATGGGGAAGTGAGAACGAAGCATGGGATCCTTGGTGCCGCTGCGGTTGTCGTTGCAAAGAACGGTCCCGCCGGGCTTGCGAACGACGAGCAGGGTGTCGGAGCGTGAACGACCCAAAATGTGCAGATTGAAGAACGCCGTGTCGGCGTCGAGTAGGTAGTCCGGGGTCTCGGAGATCCAACCCTTGCACTTGCGGTGGATCGAGCGCGCCGGAACCTCGCCGACGGCGGTGCCGGACACGACGCGAGGATCCGGACTAAAGCCCGCATGGAGAGGCACCACGCCGAGACGGTAGGGCGAGTCATCGTACGGGTCGGCGGTTTTCGATTCCGCAGGAGCGCGCGGGGCCTCGCCAGGCTCGCCACTCCCAAGCGCTTCGGTGCAGGAGGCGACCGCCAGCAAAGAGGCGAGGAGGCCGCCGGCGCCAGCCCAAGATTTGATCGACGCGAACACGGTGCCGCCTTGGTACCCGCTGCACGCGCGGCCGGTCAACCGGAGAAGAAAACCAAACGAGAGCGAGGAAAGCGCGCAAATCCTAGCGCCAGGGCTTGATTCCCGAGATCACCGGGTATAGACAATCCCTAGACAGGTCTTGAACAGGATCGGTCGTTGGCTGGATCTCGAGGACGTACGTGGCAGACGAAGCGAAATACCGGGTCGGCATGGTCTCAAAGATGACCGGGCTCTCCACCCACACTCTCCGCATGTGGGAGAAGCGCTACGTCGCGGTGCTGCCGAAACGGACCGAGGCCGGAGGACGCCTCTACACCGATGCAGACGTCGAACGGCTTCGGCTTCTGCACGAGCTGGTCGAAACTGGTCATTCGATCGGCGGGATCGCGAAGCTATCGGACGCCGATCTCCGACATATGGCAGCCTCGTTCCCGGCCCAGCCGAGCCAACTAGCGGTGCAGCACCTGCCCGAGCTGCGCAGCCGCGTCATGAACGCAATCGAGCAGCTACGCATGCAAGATGCGGAGCAGATGCTCTCGCGCGCAGCCCTGAGCACGGAACCGAGCGAGTTCTTGCAGACGGTCGTCGCGCCTGTCCTCGTCGAAATCGGCGACCGCTGGCGGCGCGGTGAGCTTCGGATTGTGCACGAGCACGCGGGCTCGACGGTCATGCGCGGTCTGCTCTTTTCACTGATGCGTCTCTATCCACAGAACGACTCTAGGCGCCGTGCGGTCGTCGCGACGCCAGCGAAAGAGGATCACGAGCTTGGCGCGCTCATGGTGGCGATGTTGGCCGCAATGCACGGATGGAGCGT
>CAMYJN010000682.1 GCA_947258625.1 uncultured Polyangiaceae bacterium
AAACGTCACGGTTACGCGCCCGGATCGCGTTGCGCACGTCGAGGATGGTGAGCTGCCGGTCCGCAAGCCGGGTCGGGTCCAGCAGTATCCGGATCTGCCTCTCAGCGCCGCCCGACACATTGACCTGCGAGACGCCGGGCACGCCGGACAGGCGCGTGCGTACGTTGTCGACGACAAAATCGCGCATCATCACGATGTCGATGTTGCGCGGGTTTCCCGGCAATGGCGAGATCGCAAAATACATAAACGAGTTGGCCGAGAACGAATTGGCAAATACCCGCGGTTCGTCGACGTTCTCGGGGTAGGAAGGTACCTGGTTCAGCGCGTTGTTCACTTCGATCAGCGTTTGCGTGATGTCCACGCCGAACGGGAAATCAAGCTCGATCACGGCGCTGCCGCTGGACGCGGTGGATTCAAGCCGCTGCATGTTGGGCAGCGTGCGAAGGTACTCCTCCTGCTCGATCAGGATTTCCTTCTCGACGTCCTGCGGCGTTGCGCCCGGCCAAGATGTCTGGATGGAGATCGTCCGGACTTCAAGGTCCGGGATCATCTGCACGGGCACGCGAAACGCGGCCAGCACACCCAGCACGGAGATGATCAGCGCTGCCACTGTCATCAGGATGCCGTTCCTTACAATGGCGTCGAACATCTAGTCGCCGTCCACGATAGAGACGGCCTGGCCTTCCTGCAGCATCTCGTTGCCACGGACCACGACGACATCGCCGTCAGCAAGCCCGATGGTGATTTCGACGACGCCGTTGAACTCGGAGCCGGTGCGCACGAGCTGTTCGCGCACGACGGGAAGATCGCCCCCGGGATCGACGACCCAGACCGTCACGCGACCGTCCGGAAAGCGCAGGATGGCGTCCCTGGAAACCGCAACACCGCTGCGGCCGGTGTCGATGTTGAGCGTGCCGCGGGCGGACATTCCCGGCGTGATCAGGGGCGCATTAGCCGTGTCATCGGTGTTCGCACGCACCCGGACCAGGAATGTCCGCGCGCTCGGATTCTTGACCGGCACGATCGCATCGACGTAACCCGGGATCGACCGATCCGGGAAGGCATCCAGCGAGATTTCGACCGGCGTTTCGGGCGACAGGGCGGCGAAGTTGTCCTGGCCGACGCGAAAGTCGAAGCGCAGGTTGTCCGTCGCCACCAGCTCGAACAGCCCGTCACCAGGATTCACCCACTCGCCCAGCTCTGTGAGGCGCTCGCTGATAACGCCTGCGAACGGCGCCTTGAGCGTATTGCGATCGACAATGGCCCGCTGCTCGCGTGCCGCGGCCTGCGACGCGGCCAGCGCGGCCTCGTCGCTCGACACCTCCGCGCGCAGCGATTCAATCTGCGTGCGCGCAATGCCCCGCTGAGTGCCGACTTCCTCGGCCTCGACGAAACGTCGCCGGGCATCGGCAGCGGCGATTTCACCTTGTTTCACCTCGGCAAGGGAACGTTCGAGCGCGAGCCGTGCCAGTTCTGCGTCGAGCTTGAGCAATACATCACCGGTCTCGACGCGATCACCCTCGTCAATCGTCAGTTCGGCGACGATCCCGGCGACCGCGGTGGACAGCACCGCCGTGCGTGGAGAGGTAACGGTGCCGGTTACGTTGATCTGTTTGACGACTGCACGATTCGAGGCGGTTTCGACCTGCACCGGTACGTCGGCCGCGCCGTTGGCGGAGACAAGAATGGTGGCAAGCAGGATTGTGGCGCGACGACGGTATGGCATAAGCGGCCTTGGTTGTTGGCTGGTGGCGATATTGGACACGAAGCCGTCATTGTAGATTGAAAACGCGCGCGTTTGATCCACGTCTTCACATTCTTATCGTCGCTATTCACTTGCGTGGCATAGAGAAGAGCTTTTCAGTGGGTTCCACGGACAGGAGAATGGTGCGGGAGATTTGCGTGTATGAGTTGTGCATCGTCATGCACAGTACTGCAATTTGAGCAACGGACGCCCAGGTAACCTATTGAAAAAGATAGCCAAGCTTCTACCTGCGTTCACTGAAAATCCGCGTGTCGGTCAGTTCTATTATTCCTCGACGTCGCCGGCTCCGCCCACGATCGCCTCCGCCTCCATTTCCACGAGATAGTCTTCTCCAATCAACCCTGCCTGAACCAGCGTGTTGGCCGGTTGAATGTGATCGAAGCGCTGGCCGTGGGCTCTGGAGACCGGTTCCCAGTCGTCAATGTTGCGTATATAGACTCGAGTGCGAACGACGTCTTCGAGACGGCCGCC
>CAMYJN010000683.1 GCA_947258625.1 uncultured Polyangiaceae bacterium
CGAAGTACCTGCACCACGACACGAAGACCGGCGGCCGAACGCTCGTGGACTTGATCATCCCCGGGCTGATCCTAGCGCTACCGATGGGGCTGGTTCTTCTGCAGCCCGATCTCGGGACCGCCATGGTCCTCGCGTTCATCTTCGCTAGCCTCATGATGCTGACCCAGCTCAAGATGCGCTCGGTGATCACTCTCCTTGCTACCTTCGTGGTTGCGGCTCCCGTGACCTGGTTCTACCTCTTGAAGGACTACCAGAAGGAGCGCATCACGGCCTTTTGGGAACGCTTGGGAGGGACACCGACCGATCTCCTGGACTCGGGCTGGCACACCCACCAGTCGCTGGTGGCCATCGGGAGCGGCGGGCTCACCGGCAAAGGCTTCACCCAGGGTACCCAGACCCGATTTCGCTTTCTCCCCGACCAGCACACCGATTTCCCCTTCCCGGTCTGGGCCGAAGAGCATGGGTTTCTCGGCGCGGTGCTTCTGATCAGCCTCTACGTGTTCCTGGTGCTCTGGTCGCTGCGCATCGCATCCCAAGCCAAAGATCGCTTCGGGGCGGTGGTCGCCGTCGGCGTTGGCGCCATGATCTTCTGGCAAACGGTGGTCAATCTTGGGATGGTCTCGGGGCTGCTGCCTGTCGTCGGGATGACATTGCCTCTATTCTCGTACGGCGGGTCAAGCTTGCTCTCGACCATGTTGGGCCTGGGCTTGTTGATGAACGTGTCGATGCGGAGGTTTTCACATTGAGCGAGCCGAAGCGAGTAATGGCGGGCGTCGTGCAGATGACTTCTACCGCAGACGTCGACGCCAACATGGCAACCGTCCACCGGCTCGTTCGTGAAGCGGCCCATCGAGGCGCCGAGATGGTGCTCGTGCCCGAATGCTTTTCGTACCTGGGACCCGAGGAGGGGAAGGTCGGCATCGCCGAGTCGCTCGACGACGGCGGACCGATTCTCGACCGCTGCCGGGATTCGGCCGCCGATGCGGGAGTCGATGTGGTCTACGGCGGCTTCTGGGAAAAGAGCGAAGCGCCAGGGAAGGTTCGCAACACGTGCATCTACATGCGCGCCGATGGCTCGATCACCGCTGTCTACCGAAAGATTCATCTCTTCGATGTGGACTTGCCCGACGGCACCAAGCTGCTCGAGTCGCAAACCGTCGAGCCTGGTGCCGAGGCCGTCGTCGCCGACGCACCGTTCGGGACGCTCGGGCTGAGCGTTTGCTACGACCTTCGCTTTCCCGAGCTCTACCGTCGCCTCGTCGATCGAGGCGCCATCGCGCTGGCCATTCCCGCGGCGTTTACGCTCACCACCGGCAAGGACCACTGGCACGTCCTGCTTCGCGCCCGGGCAATCGAGCAGCAATGCTATGTTCTCGCTGCCGCCCAGACGGGGCACCATTACGGCCAGCGGCGCTCCTACGGCCACGCGCTCATCGCCGACCCCTGGGGCACCGTCCTCGCCGAATGCGGGGAGGGTGAAGGCGTGGCCGTCGCTGCGATTGAGCCCGCGTATGTGGAGAAGGTCCGCAAGGCCGTGCCAAGCCTAGAGCACCGGCGCATTCGCTAGGCCCTTAAACGCGACGAGCCTAGCCCGGCCTCGGGAACCAGGGCATCAAGCGGCTCGTCGACTGCTGGTACTGGGCATATGCGGGGTACTTCCGAGCAGAGATCTTCTCGGTGAGACCCGTGGAGCCCTGGAAAAGCAGCGAAAGAACCGCGGCACCGGCGATGGTCCAGTTGAGCCAGCCGGCGCCGGCTGCGATCGAAAACACATAGTAGCTCCACCAGATCGCCTGCTCGCAGAAGAAATTCGGATGCCGCGAGTATCGGAACAGGCCGGTCGTGATGAAGCCGGCTTCGGGGGTTTCGCCTCGCGCAATCGTCGCGTATTTCTCCGTCTGGAACTTCCACTGCTGCTGGTCCGCCACGGACTCCCCGATGAAGAAGAGGACAAAGGCGATGGCAGCGGCGTAGTCGACCGCGTTGAGCGGCGTGCCCGCCAGTTGATAGGCCGCGTACGACGGCACGACGATAAACAAGAGAAGGTAGTTTTGAAAAGGCGCGAGGAAGGTCGCGTTCAAGACCTGGAACCACACAGGGCCGATCTTCTCTTGAATCTCCTCCCAGCGATAGTCCTCGCCCCCCGCCTTGTAACCGCCCTTGCGCGCGAAGTTGTACGTGAGGCGCACGCCCCAAAGCACGGTGAGCGCCGCCATCAGATTCAGC
>CAMYJN010000684.1 GCA_947258625.1 uncultured Polyangiaceae bacterium
CGATGGCAAGCTCATTGCACTGGTTGGGGTGCAAGACCTGGTCGTGGTGGACGCTGGCGACGCGCTTCTGATCGTCCCGAGGGAACGCGCCCAAGACGTGCGGGAAGTCGTCGCCGCGCTTCGTGAACGCGGCGACCAGAGGCGATGACCCGATGAATCCCCACGTTTTTCGCGAATACGACATCCGGGGACACGCCGAGCGCGATTTCGGCGACTCGTTCGTGCGAGCGTTGGGGCTGAGCTTGGGCACCTTCTTTGCCAAGCGAGGCTTGAAGCGCGTCGGCATTGGACGTGACTGCCGCTTGAGCTCGCCACGTCTGCACGGAGCCCTGTGCGCCGGGCTGATCGAAACCGGCCTGCAGCTGGTCGACATCGGCGTCGGCCCCACGCCGCTCCTGTACTTCGCCGTGCATGAGCTCGACCTCGACGGCGGCGTTCAAATCACGGGGAGTCACAACCCTCCTGACGAGAACGGCTTCAAGATGATGGTGGGCAAGGGTTCGCTGTACGGCGACGACATCGAAGAGCTCCGCACTGTGATGGAGAACGAACGCTTTCACCGCGCTGGGGGCGGCGCCATCGAGACAATCGATCCGACGCCGGCCTATGTGAAAAGGGCACAGGAGGACATCCAGCTCGGACGACGCGACATCCGTTTCGCAATCGATGCGGGAAACGGCGCGGGCGGCCCCCTCGCCCTCCAAACGACCAAGGCGCTGGGGCTCGACCCCGTGGCGATGCTTTGCGACATGGACGGCACCTTTCCCGTTCACCACGCCGATCCGACAGAGCCAGAAACGCTCGAGATGCTCATCGATCGTGTGGTGAAAGATGGGCTCGAGCTGGGCTTCGCCTATGACGGCGATGCTGACCGCGTCGGGGTGGTTGATGCGCGCGGCGAGGTCATCTGGGGCGACAGGCTCATGATCATCCTTTCGCGCGCCCTGCTGAAAAATCACCCCGGCGCGACAATCATCGGCGAAGTGAAATGCTCGCAAACGATGTATGACGACATCGAAGCGCATGGCGGGCGTGGCGTGCTCTGGAAGACCGGCCATTCGCTGATCAAGACCAAAATGAAAGAGGAGAAGGCCCTTCTCGCCGGCGAGATGAGCGGGCACATCTTCTTTGCCGATCGTTACTACGGATTCGATGACGCAATCTATGCGACGCTTCGAATTCTAGAAATCGTTTCACGCAGCGATCTGCCGCTTCATGAGATGCTGGCCGACGTACCCCAGACGTTTGCCACTCCGGAGATTCGTGTCGATTGCGAGGACGCCCGAAAGTTCGAGCTGGTTCAGCAGAT
Source organism: uncultured Polyangiaceae bacterium (assembly GCA_947258625.1). Classification (GTDB taxonomy): domain Bacteria; phylum Myxococcota_A; class Polyangia; order Polyangiales; family Houyiibacteriaceae; genus SG8-38. The sequence continues at coordinate 1,310 of CAMYJN010000684.1, forward strand.
TGTCGACCACTACCGGCCTACGCACGAGCTGATCGACATCGACGGCGCGCGCATCCAATTCGAAGGAGGTTGGGCGCTGGTTCGCGCATCCAACACGCAGCCGGTCCTGGTCCTCCGCTTCGAAGCCGACACCGAGTCAGGGCTGGAGTCTATTCGGAGCGAAGTCGAGTCCGTCCTCGGGCGTTTCCGGAGCAGCTGAGGTCGGGAGCTCGGGCAGCTCGATTTGCAAGGTGGCGCTCCGTACCGTCTGGCCCTCCATCAATTGCCAGTCGCTCGGCCCGATGACGGCACGGCGGGTCTCATGCTCAGGATGAACGACCAGAATCTCGTGGCCCTCGTGAATCGAAGCCGCGCGGATGCGCACGTTGGGCCCAACCCCCAAGTAGCGATACACCTTTGCACCGGGCGGGTTTGTGACGACGCGGACCCTAGCCCTCTCCCCGGTGTCGACGGAAGAAGGCTTGGTCTTCGCGACGCCGAAATCCAGCTCGCCCGGTGGGTCGACGGCCGCATCGGCCTGAATCGCAAGCTCGTAGATCAAGCCGTCCCCAGTGGTCGTCCAGCTTGCACCGCGGGGAACGATCCCCCTGGACGGCCGGAGCCCGCGGTCGAAGACGATGAATTCATGATCGGCATCGATTGCCAGCCCGTCCGCAATCGCGGGACCTCGGCCGACGAAAACGAAGACCTGCGCGTCGCTCGGTGTGACCGTGACGTCGATGACACCGGGCGCGGCCGAAGCAGCAGGTGGCCGAAGCAGTGCGTCCAGGGCACCCGAGCTGATCAACGCATAGAGGCTGAGGCCCACGACCGCGGCAACGAGCAGCACGCCCAAGCCGCCACGGCGCTTCGGGGGCTGCGAGATGGGGAACGAAGGCCTATCATGCGCGGGCTCGGGCTCGGGCGCGGCCGCCG
>CAMYJN010000685.1 GCA_947258625.1 uncultured Polyangiaceae bacterium
TAGCTGAGTCAGCGGCTTGTCAAACTGGCGCGCGTGAAAGCCTTCGATGACCTGCTTGCCGCTGGTACCCATGCCGAGGATGAGACGGCCTTCGCTGATCTCGTCGACCGTCGCCGCGTTCATTGCCATGAGTCCGGGCGAGCGGCTGAAGCAGTTGACGATGCCGGTGCCGATCTTGATTTGCTTGGTGTGCACCGCAATCTCGGTCAGGAGCGAGAAGATTTCGTAACCCCAGGCCTCGGGAATCCAGAACGAATCGTAACCAAGCTCATCGGCGAGAATCGCGGCTTTGAGGTAGAGCTTGCGGTCATAGTTTTTCCAGAATGGGAGAAGCCCGGTTCGTTCGGTCATCGATTGCCTCCGAAGCTGCAAGTAGACCGTTTGAGAGGGGGTTTCAAGAGCCTGCTCGCCTTGACAGTGTCCGGCGATTCATGCGACGAGCCTGTCAGCTCAGGAGCCCAAACGGATGAAAATCGACGCCGGATTGCTGGTCACCGACATGAAGCAAGTCGCCGCTCGGGTTCGCGAGCTCGAAGAGGCCGGCTTCGACGGATGCTTCACCTTCGAAGGGCCGCACGAGCCGTTCATGCCGCTGGTGCTCGCGGCCGAGCACTCGAAGCTCGAGGTCGGCACCGGCCTCGCAATTGCCTTCGCGCGTACCCCCATGACCGTCGCAAACGTGGCGCACGACCTGCAGCAGTTTTCGGGCGGCCGCTTCTGGCTCGGGCTCGGATCGCAGATCAAGCCCCACATCGAAGCGCGATACAGCATGCCTTGGGGCAAACCGGTTTCGCGCATGAAGGAGTTCGTGCGGGCCCTTCGAGCGATCCTCGCGAGCTGGAACGACAACGAGAAGCTCGACTTCCGCGGAGAGTTCTACACGCACACGCTGATGCCGCCGATCTTCAATCCCGGTCCGGTCAAGGGCGGCGCGCCGCCGATCTATCTCGGTGGCGTGGGGCCAAAGATGACTGAAGCGGCAGGCGAGGTCGCGGACGGCATGCTCTTGCATCCCTTTCACACGGAGCGCTCGCTCCAAGAAGTGATGCTGCCGAACCTGACGAGAGGCTTGGCCACATCGGGGCGCGAGCTTTCCGAGTTCACCCTCTGCGCACAGGTGCTGGTCGTGACCGGCAACGATGACGCGGGCTTCGAGAACGCGCGCACCATGACGCGAAATCAGATCGCCTTCTACGCATCGACGCCTGCGTATCGCAGCGTGCTGGACGCCGAGGGCTGCGGCGAGCTCCAGCCGGAGCTTCGCAGGCTCACCAAGGAGGACCGCTGGCACGAGATGGCCGCCCTGATCGACGATGAGCTCCTGGGCCGCATCGCTGCCGTGGGCACGCCCGATGAGGTCGCCGAGATTTTGCACCGGCGCTACGGCTCCCTCGCAAAAAGGCTCGGCTTCGCTTCGCCATTCCCGATCCCGCAGAGCTGCGCGTCCGAGATCATCAGCAGGCTGCGAAGCCCGTCTAATACCGCATGACCGGACCTCGCTGCATCCCGCTCGAAGCGATTTCCGATGAAGCCGTGGGCGGCAAGGCCGAAGGGCTGGTCCGTTTGCTGGACTACGGGTTCGATGTGCCTCCGGGCTTCGTCGTCATGGGCGCCCGCTCCGGCCGCCTGCCAAACGACCTCGACGCCCAGTACGCCCGAATTGGCGCAGGCAAGGTTGCGGTTCGGTCTTCGGCCATTGGAGAAGACTCCGGGGACGCGTCCTTTGCTGGGCAGTACGAGACGGTTCTGAACGTCGAAGGCAGCGAGCCTCTTCGCGTGGCCATCGAGGACTGTCTACGTTCGTTGGAGAACGCCCGGGCGCTCGCATACCGTGACGAGCAGACCGGCCAGCGCGAAGCTCAGATGAATATCGTCGTGCAGCGGATGGTCGATGCGCGGGCGGCCGGCGTGCTCTTCACCGCACACCCGGTGAATGCTCGGCGCGACCAAATCGTCGTCGACGCGGTGATTGGCCTCGGCGAAGCCTTGGTCAGCGGACAGGCCACACCAGACCACTGGCTAGTCGCAAGAGACGGCTCGGTGCTCGCGCGCGAGCTCCAGGGTGACGAACCGATTTTGAGCGATGCCGAGCTTGCTCGATTGGTCGACGGCGCCCTCCGCGCCGAAACACGGTACGGCGCACCTCTCGACATGGAGTGGGCGGTAGACCAGGACGGCGAGCTTCGATGGCTCCAGGCGCGGCCGATCACGCAGCTTC
>CAMYJN010000686.1 GCA_947258625.1 uncultured Polyangiaceae bacterium
CAAGGTTACACGCCCGTCCCGAAAGAGCCACCAGCAGACTGGTCTCTGGTAGGGTATGAACGAGATGCCCGGACTGGCACTGATTTCGAGAGATCCAGAGCTCTACCAGGCGCTCCTCGCTGCCCTGGAGACAACGGATTGGTCGGTCGAGTGGCTCGGACCCCAGATCCTGGAGGACGGGGAGCTGCAGCACGAAGTGGTGGCGCTAGACGCTGCTCACCCGGGTGCAGGGGCCTGGAAACCAACGCGCGGCACGCCCATTCTTCTGGTCGTCGAGGGAGAGTACCCCGACGGCCTGGATGCGCTGGCGAGCGATTTCGTTGTCTGGCCTACCCGCCCAGAGCTGCTGCTGGCTCGTCTCGAGCGTCTACGGGGGAGGAACCCCATCGGCGACTTGCCGAGCCAGTACGCCAACGCATTTGCGTCGATGACCATGGGCATCGTCCTGCTAGGCCCCGACCTCGAGATCCTGACCGCCAACTCGCGCGCCTTCGAGATCACGGGCCACCGCGAGGACACGATCGCATCCCAGGACGTCGGGCGCCTGCTGTCCGCCGAAGATCTTCCGCGGGTTCGAGAGGCCCTCGCACAAGGCCAGTACCCACGCGCGATGGACATCCATCTGGTCCGGCGAGATGGGACGACTATCATTTGCAGCGCCTCGTTCGCTCCGCTGAACGGAGCGGAGGATCACACCGTGATCTCGTTCGAAGACGTAACCCTTCAACGCCAGACCGAGCAGGAGCTCGTTCAAACGATGGAGTTCCTGGAATCTTTGATCGACGCAAGCGTCGACGCGATCATCGCGACCGACATGGAGCAGCGCGTGCGCTTGTTCAACGCGAGCGCGGCGCGAATCACCGGGTACCACGAATCGGACGTGATCGGAGCCGTGACGCTCGAAGATCTTCTCGGGCGTGCGACCGCCGAGCTCGTCCGCCAACGCGTGCTCTCGGCAGAGCACGGCGGGACGGGCCGACTCGAGCCCACCATGCTCGACCTTCTCGACATTCACGGCTCGCGCATTCCGGTTCAGCTTTCGGCTTCGCTGATCTATGAAAAGGGTGCACCGTCGGCGATCGTCCTCATTTTCGCCGATTTGCGCGACCGGATCCGAGTCGAGGAACGCCTGGCTGACGCACAGAAGAAGTTGGCGTTCACCGAGAAGCAAGGGGTCCTCGCCGAGCTGGCCGGGACTGCGGCTCACGAGCTCAACCAGCCCCTGACCAGCATGATGGCGTATGCCGAGCTCCTCTTGCGCCAATCCGAGCCGGATTCGAGCGGGGCGAAAGCTGCGCGCGTGCTGATCCGGGAAGCGGAACGAATGGCCGAAATCGTCCGCAAGATCGCGAAGATCACCCGCTACGAAACCACCTCCTACGTGGGCCATCAAAAGATCTTCGATCTCGATCGCGCAGCCGACGGGCCGACTGAGCCGGGAGCAAAGGGCTGAGCGATGGACGACTCCGCGCACAGAAAGCCCCCCGTCCCGGAGCAAGGACCGGAGCCCCGAGTGTCAGCCGTGAAGTCGATCATTTTGCCGCGGCAAGGTCGGAGCCGCCACTCTGGAAGCCCAACACTGCCCAATGTGCTCGCTTCGCTGACACAGGCACAGCGCGAGACGGCCGGACCAACGACGGATGAGAACATCGTTCGGGCGTACGTGCACGCGCTCGAGCGCCTCTATCCGACGGTGCGCTTCGCGATGAGGCTGTCGCGCGGACTACTGGAGCGGAATGCCATCGTCCAAGCCACCACGCATCACATTCGGCACGAAGCGCTGGACGAAGTCTCGATCACCGAAGCCGGGCTCGTTCGAGCGGGCTTTGCGGAAACGGCGGAACCGCCGCAGGCGATGGTCCTGCGGCGAACGTACGAATCCATATTGGTCCCGGGGCCCGGCGAAGAGCTCGTTCCTGCCGATGGTTTGGACGTTGCGCTAGCTCGTGCGGGAGAGGTCTTCGGAGTCTTGGCGGCTGAGTTCGAGCGGGGCGCCGAGATTCCTTCGCGGTTGGAGGACGCACTCCTGTTGGCAGCGACGCAGGCCAGCGCCGCGATCGAAAGCGGCCGTCTCCGCCGCGAATCGCTTCACCTTCGCGATTACCTCGAGAAGCTCTTGGAGCATGCGAACATCCCCGTCTTGGTGATCGGCCGTGACCGCAACATCCGCGTCGTGAGCGGCGCGTTTGGTCGCATCACCGGCCTCGATCGGGCCG
>CAMYJN010000687.1 GCA_947258625.1 uncultured Polyangiaceae bacterium
GTTGTGCGAGACAAGACATCGCTGACACTTCGCTGTGACGGTGGTTGACGTTTGGATGCCATGAAAGGGTTAGAGGTTGCAAGGGTCATGTTAGGCGGCTGGGCAGGAGAATTCGCCAAGGTCCTTCTCGTAAAACCAGACCCGGACTTTGTGAGATTCGAGAGGCTCGACACCGACGGTATAGCCTTCGAAGGGACGGCCTACAGCGTAGACGTGCCCCTCATGATGGATGCGCCCTCGGGTGCTGACCTTGCGGGTCTGCATGCCGTCGGGGTAGTGCACGATGCGCGGTGCGCGGTAGCGACGCTTGGAGGGACGGTACAAGTCATCCGGGACCTGCATATCGAGCGCCTCATGTGGGCGGACGTGATTGAAGTCGTGTTGCCAGGCCTCGCAGGCGAGCTGTTGACGTTGTAGGTCGGCTTCGGGGTACATCTGCAGCTCGAGCGCCATGTCGGCATGCATGCGCTCGTGCGCGCCATTGTCTTGTGGGTGCGCAGGACGGGTGTGGCGCACCTCGATACCAAGCGAGACCCACCATGCGCTCAAGCGCGTTAGTCCTAGACGCGACTGCCCATTCCCAAACGGGGTGCCGTTGTCGACGACGATGGCGCGAGGCAGCCCGCACCGCTCAAAAAGCTGCTCAAACTCGGCCTGGGTCGGTCGGTAGGCGGTCGAGCGCATGCACCGAATCGCAAGCACAAAGCGCGAGTACATGTCGCGCACCGTCAGCGGCTCGCATCGACGCTCATCGGCGGTCTTCCACCAGCCCTTGAAGTCGGCGCTCCACAGCTCATTGGGTGCCTGTGCGACCACCTTGGGTGCTTCGGTCACCACCGCACGATGCTTATGACGGCCGGTGCGACGTTTGGGGACGTCGGCGCGGTCCAAGATGCGGGCCACGGTGCGCACGCTCGGCATGTCCCATCCGCGTCGACTCAGGACTTGGCGAAGCTTCTTAGGACCCCACTTGGGATACTGGCCGCGAAGCTCCAGCACTTGCAGCACGAGCTCCCCTTCGACCCGAAGGGGACTTTGATGAGGCCGGCGGCTGTGCTCTTCGAGACCACTGAGGCCTTGCTCGCGGTAGCGCTTGACCCACTTGTAACCGCATTGGCGGCTGATGCCGTGGGCTCGGCACACCTCCGCGTGATTGGCGCCGGGCTCCAACAGGGCCAGGACTAGCTTTTTTCGTTGTTCCACGATGCTCCTTGGGGACCACGGCATCCCGGACATATGTCAACCATGTCCTGGCATCGAAAGTGTCAGCGATGTCCTGGCATCGCACCCAGCGTCAGCGTCAGCGTCAGTGCCAGTGCCAGCGTCAGTGTCAGTGCCAGCGTCAGTGCCAGTGCCAGCGTCAGTGCCAGCGTCTAGGAGTCCGACTTGCCGCTCGAGGCCTTCTTCGGCTTGCTGCTCGAGTCGGCCTCGCTCGGCTTGGCGGTGGATGACGACTCGCCGCTGCTTGAGCCGGAGTCACTGCTTTTTTTGGCGCTCGCCGATCGGTTGGAGGGGCCCGAGTAGAGGTCGGACTCCCAGCCTCCGCCCTTCAGAATGAACCCACCGCCCCCGATCATGCGGCGAGCCTTGAGCTTGCCGCACTCGGGGCACTTTTGGACCGGCTTCTCGGTGATGCGTTGCACACGCTCAAACGCGTGTCCGCAGTTGTCGCAGCTGTAGTCGTAGGTCGGCATGGCTCTGACGTGGCCGCCAACTTAAGCGGCAGAGGCCTTCTGTCAAGCTCAGCGTTCCCTGCGCTTGAGCTCTTCGAGGGCTTCTTCGAGCTCGGCGAGCTCCTCTTCCTCGTGCTGCGCTTCGGGGCTGGCTACCCGCGCGCTAATCGGCGGCTGTTCGGCGGGGACGAGGCCCATCTTTCGCTTGAGCGCCTCGAGCTCCACGTCGGCGCCCGCGGTGGCCTCCAGCTCTGAGAAACGATGCTTCAGGATGTCGCCCGTGTACTGCTCGGCGACCTCCGCGCCGGCCTCGGCCTCAGCTTCCATCTGGTCGATCTGCTCGGCCATTCGATCGAAGGTTTCGAACGCGCTTGCATCCGAGAGGCCACTCATCGTTTCCTGGATGCTCTTCATCGCCTGGGCACGGCGCTTGCGCGCGATCAGGACGTTCTTCTTTCGCTGCGCCTCGCCGATCTTGTGACTGAGCGCCTTGAGCGCGGTCTTCAGCTGATCGGTAAGCGCTTTCTGACGCGCCCATTGC
>CAMYJN010000688.1 GCA_947258625.1 uncultured Polyangiaceae bacterium
TCGATTGGCAAAGTGCCGAGCACATGCGCCGCGACGACGACCTATACGTTCTTGCCATCGTGGTCGAGCACAACACCGAGGCGCCGAAGCCTCGCGCTGGAAGCTGCATCTTCATTCACCTCTGGGAAGGTCCGGACAAAGGCATGAACGGATGCACTGCCATGGAGTTGGAGGCGTTGGAAGAGCTCGCGGCGTGGCTTCGCCCAGACGCAGCCGCCTTCGTCGCTCTCCCCCGAAGCGAATACGAAGTGCTCAAACGTCTTTGGGATCTTCCGGTGATTCCACTACCGGGCCAGTTTGATCGCGCTAGCGATGAGCGCCGGATGCGCGAACCTCACTGAGTCGTCCCCAGTGACGAAGCGACTCAGCTCTCTTTCGGCCTCCGCAACCAACAGCTCGAACTGCGTGTCGTCGAGCTCGTCGGCCAAAGTCCAACCGCGGACGTCACACTCGACCCACGCGCGAATCGATGGGAAGCGGGCCTCGCCCTCGACGCGCTTGATCTCAGCCTCGGTCACCCCGGCGCTGACGAGCAACGAGCGAAGCGCGTGCGGGTCGCCGAGCGAGTACGGAGCGCGTAGCAGGTCGGCAATCGCGTCACCGAACAGGCGGCTCAACAGCAACGTCATTCCCGCGTAGCCCGGTGCTTCCCCGAGCGATCCCCACAGAGCGACGACGAGACGCCCGCCAGGACGAAGCACCCTCCACATCTCGGAGAGCGCGGCTTTTTTGTCGGTGAAGAACATCAAGCCGAATTGACAGAGGGTCGCATCAAACACGCCAGTCTCGAACGGCAACGCTTCGGCCGCTCCCTCATGCCACTCGATGTCGGGCGCCTTGCGCCTTGCGACAGCCAACATCCCAGGATTGAGATCGATGCCCGCCACCGTTCCTCGCGGTGCAACCGCCTCGGCAGCCTCCAAGGTCACTACCCCGGTCCCGCAGGCCACATCCAGAACGCGCATGCCGGGCGCGAGCTCGGCAGCGGCGACGACGCGCGGGGCCCACTCGCCGAAGAGCGCCGGCACGAAGAACTCGTCGTAGAACTCGGCGGCGCCGGAAGTGACCTGGCCTGTGTCGCCCATCTTGCCGATGGTAGCCGATTCAGTCTCGGCGCGTCGCCTCTCACAGGGAGCGTGCTAAACCTGCCAGCGTAGGCCATCGAGGACGGCGTTCCCTCGTTCATTTGTTTGGATCCCGAAGGCGGTGACAAAGACCGAGCGCTAGCCAACGAGGCGCCCTAGTAGATCGTGTTTGAACGACCGGAGAACGGCTCGCAACAGGCGTGTCTTCGCTTCTTTACCAACTGAATATCGCTTCAGTCCTGGCCATCCAGCGAACGCTGTCTTCGTGCACACTCGGGCGCAGCGACCAGCACAGGCCGTTGACCTGACGTTGACGTGGCGAGGTGAAATCACGTGATATGAAGTGACGAACCGTGAACACGGCGATGCGGGTAAGCACCTGTCTTGTTGAGGTTCATACGTGATTTCGGTTTGTTGTGGTGGGCTGCGAAAATCGGTCTTTTTCACCTCATATCCCGAAGGTCGGATGCATCACGCGGCGCTGCGATTTACGGGAGACGAGACGCGCGAGTCTTGCGACCTTCGGGCAGAAGACCCGAAGGTCAATTCCGCGCGCGTCCGGTGAACTTGGAGGGCCAGGTGGCCCCTTCTCGAGCCGACGCGTGGGCCTAGCGTATAACGACGTAGTCTGTGAACTTATCAGAGCTGCTGCCCGGAGCCCCTTTTACGTACTGCTCGAGCTTCGAATATGCTTCTTCTACGGGCTTGAAAACCTGGACGGCTATCTCCGACATTGGCTTGCCGGCCGGGAAATACAAGTCCCTCGTGTTGACCGAATCAAAGATGAAAACGTGGATATACTTCCCAGTGTTCTTGCCGCGATCTGCTTTCAAAATCAGCGCCCGGACTCCGGGAACGAACTTCTGGTATGCTGGCGCGTACTCTTCAGCAACGTACCGTTCGAATGCGCCGGGGTCCGTTTTTTTCTTCAGAGTAAGATGCCGGATTGCGATAACCTCACCGGCATCCGTCATCCCCCTCTCGGGCGGAGCAGATGTTCCGCCAGTCTGGGCGTCCTGTGCCGATACGACTGTCCCGTTCAGGATGAGGCCGGCGAAAACGAGTGAAAGGGTAAAGCGCGGGATGCTTTTCATAGTTGACCTCCATTTGGTACAAGGTGAGCCCCCAT
>CAMYJN010000689.1 GCA_947258625.1 uncultured Polyangiaceae bacterium
GTCGCTGAGCAGACAGGTTTCGAGGATGACCTTGACGGCGGCGCCGTCGGTGGCCTCGACCACGCTCCGAATCTCGTCCATGAAGGGCCCCAACATGCCTTCCTTGAGGGCGGAGATCTGGCAAACCATGTCGATTTCGGTGGCGCCATCCGCCACCGCCCGGGCGGCCTCGGTGGTCTTTGCGGCCGGGCTGCTCGCTCCAAGAGGGAACCCGACGGTCGCGGCAATGGGGACCTGGCGGTCCGCCAGCAGTGAGGTACAAAGCGCCACGTGGGCCGAATTGACACAGACGGTTGCAAACCCGTGGTGAGCAGCCTCATCGCACAGGCGAACGAAATCCGAACGAACGGCGTCCGGTCGCAAAAGCGTGTGGTCGATGAGCGCGGCGAGGTCCGGACGCATGGTCTGTGTTTGCTTAGCAATGAATGGGGGTTGCGACCAATCACCCGCAACCACGAGCCTGGGGGGCTTCTCGACTGATGGACGTTACCTGCGAGCGCTGCGGCACAGAATACGAATTTGACGAAACGCTGCTTTCCGGACGTGGAACGAGCGTGAAATGCACCAATTGCGGGCACGTCTTCAAGGTGTACCCGACGGCGGGCGCCGACGCGGACCGCACGACCAGCGTCTGGCGCCTCAAGCTGGAAGACGATTCAATCGATATGATCGACTCGCTTCGGGAGCTTCAGCGTCGGATCAGCTCCGGCGAGCTGACGCCTGAGAACGAGATTGCTCGGGGTGACGAGAGCTGGAAGCCACTCGGCTCCATCCCTGAGCTCGAGACCTTTTTCCAGGCCGCCGGCGTGAGGGTCTCGGCGGCGCCGGCGGGGCTTGGCTCGACGTCCTCCGCGCCGCCCGAGGAAACCTCGAAAGCGTCGAGCTTACCGCCTGGGAGACGGCCCCGGCAGCCGACTCTGCTCGGTGTGGCGCCCGTCGACAAGATGACGTCAGGCGCGGCGGCGCCGGAAGTCCTTGGTCCCGCGCCCACTGTCCAAGCCCGAGCCGAGCCTATCGCCAAGCCCGAGAGCGTGCCGAAGAACGAGGCCTGGGAAAGCACCGTCGCGGTACCAGGGACTGGGACCAGCAGGCCGCTGTCTCCCTATTCGTCGGATTCCTGGGCCGATCCTGGCGCGGACACGGCGCAGCCGCGTGAGATTTCTCCCGCGCCGTCGCGCAGCGCGGAGGTGGAGGAGGCCGAGTTTGAGGAGCAACCGCTCTCCGCCGGGCGTCCGAGCACGCCGCCGCCGGCCTACTACGACGATGATGACGACATCCCGGGCCTGCCCGGGCGTGGCGGCTCGCCGCTGCGTTGGCTGATGGTTATCGTCCTGGTCGGAGGCCTCGCCCTGATGTTCGCGCAGTGGCCGCGCGTGGCGCAGCTGCTCGGCATTGCGGGCGACCCCGCACTCATCGCGGCGAGTGTCGCAGACGGTGACGCTGCCGTGTTCGAAGCGCATCCAGAAGCGTACGCAAGCGCGATCGAAGCCTATGGCCGTGCCATCGAGTCCGGCGGTGATCGCGACCCAGAGATCCTCGCGAAGCTCTCCCACGCGTACGCGCTCGCCGCGCAGGCTCAGATGGACGATGGCGCCACACCCGACAGCATTGAAAACCTGACAACGGCCGCACGGATGACCGCGGAGAGCTCCACGGAGCTTGGCGGACGTGATTTGGATGCACGTCTCGCCGAGGCCGACGCGCTCCGACTTACTGGAGACGCCCCTCGAGCCCGTCGCGTTTTGGAAGAGGTCCGGTCGATGTCATTTAGCCGCACGGCCGAGTTTTTTCGAATTGACGCGCGTCTAAGCGCCGCCGAGGCGGGCGGTGACATGCAGGCCGCCCTGCGAAGCGCCAGGCAGGCCGCTGAGCTTGCGCCCGATGGGGTCCCGTACCTCTTGCTCTTGGCGCGCGCGCAGCGCGCCGCCGGCGAAGACACCGGTGCGCGAGAGCAGTTGGAGAGGATCTTGGCGGATCATCCTGGGCACCCGACCGCAACCAAGCTGCTCGCCGAGCTCGATGCAGCTCAAGCCGCGGAGCCGCTTGCGGACGCAGGGGTCGAAGTCGACGCGGGATCGATGGCCGACGCCGGGACCGAGACCGATCCCGAGACCGAGAACGCGACCGATCCCGAGACCGAGAACGCGACCGAGACCGGGGCCGAGACCGATCCCGAGACCGCGACCCCGACCGCAACCCCGACACCCGCCCCC
>CAMYJN010000690.1 GCA_947258625.1 uncultured Polyangiaceae bacterium
GTGGGAGCGTCTGTAGTGGCCTCGTAGTCGATGCGAAGAGCACCGGCCGCGGTCAACGCATAGGTCACCTGCACCGACAGCTCACCCGGGTATCCCTCGGCTCCGTCCGATGACACATGGGTGAGGACGACCCCGGCCTCGGCGTCCGTCGCGTAGGACTCTGCGTCCCACACGACCTTATCGAACCCTGTCCATCCGCCGTGCAGATGGTTCGGCCCGTTATTGACCGCGAGGGCGTACTCGATGCCGTCGAGGACGAACCTGCCGCTCGCGATACGATTGCCGTATCGACCGACGATGGCCCCGAAATACGGCGTTCCTGCCAGGTAGGCCTCGAGCCGGTCGTGACCGAGCACTATGTCGGCCAGCGCCCCGTCGCGATCCGGAGCAAGGAGTCGAGTGATCGTGCCGCCGTAGCTCATCACGTCGAATTCGATACCGCTCGGGTTGCTCAGAGTAATCAGGTCCACGGACTGTCCGTCGGGTGTGCTTCCGAAGGAGCTGCGCTGAGTCATGGGGTCAATTCCGTCCGGTAATCCTCGCTGGGGTCGACCGCGCACGCGCCAATCAGAACCAGGATCGGCGCGAATCCGAAGCGCATGCGCGGGTCGAAGCTCCATACGATGGGGCGCGAACCACTCCATGGGAAGGTGCAGACGGCCGCGTATGCCGGCAATGGAGACGCCGCGGCCTGTACCTGCCCGAGATGCGCGAGATTCCGGCTATCCTTGCCCATTTGACGGGCTTTTGGCCACATTGGGGCTCGCTGCGCACTCTAGCTGGAGATTACACGACACGGATGACGGGACCTAACGGGGTTTCTCGCGACGGGAGACTGCGCTCTTCATGGCAGCTACTCGCCGTATATATCGGTGCGTCCTGGGTAGGTCTCCAGGTCGTCGATGTGCTCGAAGACAAGATGGGATCGCCCCACCGGGTGTTCCCATTGGTCGTGGTTCTTCTGCTCATCGGGCTTCCGGTCATGCTCTTCACGGCCACGATGCGGGGCCGGCCGAGGCCTCTCGCGTCCACCTCCAGGCAATCGTGAGGGAACGCGGATGAGCGGGCTCACCGAGCGTATGAAGAGCAGCACGACTTTGCGGGTCCTGGCCGTCTATCTGGGGGCGTCTTGGGTCGTACTCCAGGTCGTGGACGTGGTCAAGCAGAACATGGGGCTCCCCGACTGGGTGTTCCCGTTTGCCGTGGTGCTTCTGCTCATCGGCCTGCCAGTGATGCTGGTGACCGCCATGATTCAGGCGAAGCCGGCGGCGCCCGCGCCGGCGGCTGCCGAATCATCGCCAGGCGAAACCGTCTCCGAGCCACAGCTCCAACCCGAGTCTGATCTGCACCCCCGGCGTCTGTTCACGTGGCGCAATGCGCTTCTTGGGGGGGCGGCGGCGTTCGTCCTCCTGGCCGTCGTCACCGCCGGCTTCATGTTCATGCGTAACCGGGGGATCGGTCCGGTCGGTTCGCTGGTTGCGAAGGGCTTGCTCGAGGAGCGCTCCCGGATCGTGCTTGCCGAGTTCGATTCCGAGGACCCGGTGCTGGCCCGGACCGTCACCGAGTCGTTCCGCGCCGACCTCACGCAATCGACCATTGTACACCTGGTCGAGCCGGATTCGATCGCCGACGCCCTGTCGCGCATGGGTCTCGAGCCGGATACCGAGCTCACCGAGGACACGGCGAGGGAACTGGCGATGCGGGATGGCTTTCCCGCGATCGTCGCCGGTGAGGTGGCGCCGCTCGGGGACGGATATGTGCTGACGGCGCGTCTCGTTTCGTCAACCGATGGAGCCGTTCTCGCGTCGGCTCGTGCCTCGGCTCGCGACCAGAACGCACTGCTTCAAGCCATCGATGAAGCGTCGTCGAAGCTACGCGAGCAAATGGGCGAGTCCTACACCTCCCTGCGGGAAACGCCGTCGCTTGCCCACGTCACGACCGGCTCGCTCGAGGCCTTGAAAAAGTACACGCAGGCCGAAGACGCGCGACACAGGGAAGGGAACCCCGAAGCCGCGATCGCACTGCTCGAGGAAGCTGTCGCGATCGATACGGCGTTCGCGCTGGCGTATCGCGACCTGGCGACGATCCTGGCCAACACGCGGGGGAGTTGGGACCGCCAGATGGGTGCCCTCGAGAGCGCCTACCGGTACCGCGATCGTTTGACCGACCGGGAACGGTACCTGGTGGAAGCGGCACATGCTCAGGAAGTGCTG
>CAMYJN010000691.1 GCA_947258625.1 uncultured Polyangiaceae bacterium
TTGATGAGCCGGTTGTCTTCGAGCGTCCAACCGAGCTCGGCCCATTCGTAGCCTTGCTTGAGGCCCCGTCGCACCAGCTCGGCGATCACGGCCATCGCCAACGGGGCGTACCGCTTCTTGCCGCGCAGCTCGGTGCGGATGCCGAGCAACATGAGGCGCGCCGACTTTGGGTGCCGAATTTTCAATCGCCAGATCAGCTTTGGAATGGTGACGGGGCCCAGCTTGCCCTCGAAGTCGAAAATCGCTTCGTTCATGTTCGGCAGACAGATACAGATCGCAACCGGCTGCCCATCGATCTCCGCAAAGAACGAGATCTCCTTATCGAGGATGAGCTGAAGGTCGGCAGCCATCTTCTTGGCTTCGGAGTCCGTGGCTGGAACGAACCCCCAGTTGTGTTGCCAGGCGTCGTTGAAGACGTCGAGGATGTCGTGGACTTCCCTCTTGAGCTTGCGCGGGCTCACCGAGCGGAATCGAACCTCGGGCAAGCTGGTGATCGCTTCCCAGGCTCTCTGCGCGCGCGGAGGTGCAGGCAGCACTTGGTGCTTCCAGCCGTAGCAGTCCTTGGCCTTCTGAAGCCCCGCCCCTTCGGCAAGCGCTCCTTGATACGCCCGGTGGTGCGGCGACATGATCGTCGGTGGCGAATCGAAGCCTTCAACGAGCATCCCCGTCTCCTCGTTGATCGAAAGCGAAAACGGGCCGCGCATCAGCGTCATCCCGCGGCTTGCGAGCCATTGCTCGGCGGCAGCGACCAGAGCCGAAGCCACTTCCTGGTCGTTGATCGTGTCGAAGAAGCCAAAGAAGCCGGCGTTGTCCTTGTGGATGCGCAGATGTTCGTGATCGATCTGCGCCGAAATCCGGCCCACCGCCTTCCCGTCTTTCCAGGCGGTGAAGAGCGCGACTTCCGCGTGCTCGAAGAAGGGGTTCTTCTCGGGCGTCAGCCGGTCGGTGATTTCCATGTTGAGCGGCGGCACCCATGCCGGGTCGTCCGCGTACACGTCGAACGCGACTCGAATGAAGTCCTTCAGGTCTTGGCCCGGCTGATGCTGTTTGATCTCGACGCTCATACCTTGAGGGGGCCTACCATGTCTTCGGGCTGTACCGCTTCGTCGAACTGCTCGCCGGTGAGCAGGCCGAGCTCGATTGCAGCCTCTCGGAGGGTCGTGTTCTGCTTGTACGCGTGCTTCGCGATTTTGGCGGCGTTGTCGTAGCCGACGAGCGGGTTCAGCGCGGTCACCAGCATCAACGAGCGGCGAAGCTTGTCATCGATCGTCTCGAGATTCGGCTCGATGCCCACGGCGCAGTGGTCGTTGAAGCTCTGAGAGGCGTCACCGAGCAGCCGAATCGACTGCAGCAGGTTGTAGGCCATGACGGGCTTGTAGACATTGAGCTCGAAGTTCCCCTGCGACCCTGCGATTCCGATGGTCGCGTCGTTGCCCATGACTTGGGTACACACCATCGTCATCGCTTCGCACTGCGTCGGGTTGACCTTGCCCGGCATGATCGAGCTACCGGGCTCGTTCTCCGGAATCCGGATCTCGCCGATGCCCGACCGAGGGCCCGACGATAGCCAGCGCACGTCGTTGGCAATCTTCATCAGGGCCACGGCGAGCTGCTTGAGCGCGCCACTGGTGCCGACAAATGCGTCATGTGCGGCGAGCGCCGCAAACTTGTTCGGCGCCGACACAAACGCCGTCTCACTGAGCTCGGCGATTTTCGCCGCTACCTTGTCCGCATACTTCGGGTGCGTGTTCAGGCCGGTCCCGACCGCCGTCCCACCGAGCGCGAGCTCACGAAGCTGAGGCATGGTGGCCTCGACCGCCGCCAGGCCGTGGTCGATCTGAGAGACCCAGCCGCTGATCTCCTGCCCGAGCGTCAGGGGGGTGGCGTCTTGGAGGTGGGTCCGGCCGATTTTCACGATCTGCGCGAACGCCTTGGCCTTGCCGTCGAGTGTGTTGCGAAGCAGCCGAACCTTGGGGATCATCCCCTCGACCGCGAGGACCGCTGCGATGTGCATGGCGGTTGGGAAGGTGTCGTTGGACGACTGCGATCGATTGACGTGATCGTTGGGGTGCACCGGCTTTTTGGTGCCCATCTCGCCGCCGGCAAGCTCGATCGCGCGGTTCGAGATGACCTCGTTGACGTTCATGTTGGACTGCGTTCCGGAGCCGGTCTGCCACACGACCAGCGGAAAGTGCGCGTCGAGCTT
>CAMYJN010000692.1 GCA_947258625.1 uncultured Polyangiaceae bacterium
AGTCAGGGCAGCTGCACCATGAGGTCGGTCCCCGGCGGCCGGTACCTTGCGGTGTTCAAGCCCGCGAGCGGCAGCGCCACCGCCCCCAAAAAGGTGATGATCCCGCCGGACGGCAAGGCGGATCTCCACATCGCTGCGAAATAGCCCGCTCAAGTTGGCGCGGAGCACCCGCAAAGTGCCATAATTTCGGGTGGGGAATAGGCGAGGGGAATGCGCAGGAGTTGGATACTGCCCTGTCTGGGGGGCGTTGTTGCATTGGCGTGCGCCGCACCGGTCCACGCCGAGGCCGACCCGGTTTCCCCTGAAGACCCGCGCGAAGCACGGGTTGCCGAGGTCCAGAACAGTTTCAGCGGGCCCACGGGTGGCATCCGCATCATCGATGCCGCCTCCGGTCCCCCAGGCACGTTCCGCCTCGCGTTGAACACCGAGTTCTTCGTGATCGCGGACTACTTCGTCCCGACCGACGAAGCGCAGCATTTCGCGGGCAACCTCTCACTGAGCGTGACACCCACCAAGTACCTCGAAGTGTTCGCTGCCGCACAAGTGACCTCGGCCTGGGACGACTCCAACGACCCGATGTTGATCCAGCGCGTTGCCGACGTTCTGCTCGGCCTCAAGGGCTTCTATCGCGCCAAGCCCTGGCTTGCCGTCGGCGGTGACGCGAGCATTGCGCTCCTTGGCGGCGTGAGCGACCCAAAAGCCAGGCTCCGCTCCACCAGTTTTGGTTTTCGCGGCAACCTCACGTTCGACTTCCGAGAGCACGAGCGTCGGGAGGCGCCGATGATTCTGCGCGTGAACGCCCAGTACTGGTTTGACAACTCGGCGAACCTGACCGAAGGGATCGAAGATCGGAGATACGCGGCGTTCGACGGGGCTGTGCCCCGCCCCGAGGAGACGCGTCACCTGCTCACTGCGTTCGAGCGATATGCCTACGGCGTCAATCGAACGGACTTCGTGCGCATCGCGACGGGGTTTGAAGCCCCACTCAAAGCCCGGAAGGTGGGGCTCCATCCGATGCTCGAGTGGCAGTGGGACATTCCGATCAACCGCCAGGGATTCCAGTGTGCTGCCGCTGCTCGCAGTAACGACGACGGTTGCCTGGCCGACGAAGGCCCGAAGGCCTTTCCGATGGCGCTCACGTTTGGTCTGAGAATTATCCCGCCGCCCAAGGGGCTTGCGTTCACCGTCGCAGCTGACGTCGGGCTCACCGGGACCCGCAGCTTCGTCCGGGAGCTGGCGCCAACCGCCCCGTACAACGTCATCTTGGGGGTCGCCTATGCATTCGACCCACGCCCGGCGCCGCCGATCGTCATGGTTCCGGCGGAGCCCGTCACGGACTCGGTGCCCACGGGTCAGCTACACGGCCGGGTTCTCGTAGAAGGGAGCGACAGCCCAGTGTCTGGCGCCTTCGTCGGGGTCGTCGGCCGCGACGTATCCCCGCAGCTCACCGACTCCGCTGGTCGATTCATGACCTACGGTCTCCCGGCAGGCGAGGTCATACTCGAGATATCGCACCCGGATTTCATTCCAGCGCAGTGCGGCGCGACCGTTCCATCAGAAACAGAATGCAGGCTGGTACCGTCGAGCCGCGATGGCCGGCTGCAGCTCGTCACGGTCGACCGTGCGGGCAACGCGGTTCCTAAGGTCTCCATCACCCTCCGTGGGCCCTCCGAGCACACTCTGATCTCCGACGAAAGCGGTTCGGTGCGCGTCGATGCGCTCGTGGCCGGTACGTACACGGCCCACGTCGACGATCCGATCTATCTCATCACGGTCGCCGACGTCGAAATCGAGGAGCGTCGAGAGACCACCGCGCAGCTTCGAGTGCTTCGCAAACCCTCGCGTCCCGGCGTCGTCCTGAAAAACAAGCAAATCGCGCTGCGACGGCAGATCAGCTTTGCCACCGGCAGCGAAGAGATCTTGCCGAACAGCGAGCCTCTTCTCTTAGAGGTCGCGGACGTGCTCATTCGGAACCCCGACCTCGAGCTCGTCGAGGTTCAAGGGCATACCGACAACCGAGGTCAGCGCGCGCTCAACATGCGGCTGTCGCAGCAGCGCGCGGAATCCGTGAAGCGATGGCTGATCCAGCATGGCGTGGAGCCAGACCGCTTGACGGCAAAGGGCTACGGTCCGACCCGTCCGCTCGCACCGAACATCACGCAGCGAAATCGGGCTCGCAACCGGCGCGTTCAGTTCAGGATCGTG
>CAMYJN010000693.1 GCA_947258625.1 uncultured Polyangiaceae bacterium
ACGAAGACCCAGCCGGTCGCTCCCTGTTCGTTGGAGATCTCGGGTCGTGGGTTCTGTGACCAGCGGTGGGTCACGCGGTCGAGGGTGATGTCGAAACGCGGCTCGAGCCGAAACTGCTTGAGGCTCGTATGAAGTTGGACACCGGTACTCCGGTCGGTCCAGGCCTTGACCCGCCTGGCGAAGCGGAGCTCGGGCCGGCCCGAGTCGTATTGATCGATCGTGCCTCGCACCGGAGTGAAGAACCACATCGAGCCGCCGACGTAGCGGCCAGTGGGGACGAGCTCAACGTCCCGGATCGCCAAGGGGACCAGGAGGAGCAGAACGCTGAGGCTTGCCAAGCGCCCCGCGCGCGCCCGAATCCAGCGTGCCGTTTCAAAGAGCGAGGTCGTGACCGCAATCGCGACGGCCGGAAGCATGGGCCAAGCCCAGTAGGAATGAACGATTGCGCTCCAGCGAAAGGTCCAATAGTGAACCATGCCGGCGAAGAAGAACGCGACGGGGAGCAAATCGCGAGGCCTTGCCTCGCCGCGAACGACGCGCCGAAGCCAGAACGCGGCCCAGGCGACACAAAGCCCGAGCACCGGAGCCGTGAACATGAGCTCTGGCACGACGAGCAAATGCGTTCGAAACCGAGTCCAGGAGAGGGCACGCCGAGCGTTGAACGTCCCCCTCAGCTCATCGAGATTCCCAGTGAGTACTTCGACCAACAGGAAGTGTCCCACGAACAACGCCAACACCCAGAAGCAGAACATCCCAAGTTGCGTCGTTGACCCGCGCGCGGGTACGCCGCTCCGTTGCCGATAGAGCGTCCATGCCCAATGCAGGGCAATGCAGAAAGCGACGTAATAGGCCGGCCAGTCCCAGATGGCGGCCATGGCGAAGGAAGCGAGGAATGTCGCAAAGGCGGGCCATGACCAGGGTAGAGTGCGGCTGGCTCTGATGTAGAGATAGAGCGTCAGCAGGATCCAGAAAATGAAGCCGGCCGAGTTATTGGCCATGTTGGTATAGATCGCGTTGATCGGAAGCGCGACGTAGATCGCCGACGCAGCAAGGGCGTGGGCGTCGTCCCAGAGTCGTCTCACCACGGCGAAGAGCATGCAGAGGATCGCTACGCTCCAGAAGCCCGCTACCAGGCGGATCGACACCTCGCGATCCCCGAACAGCTTCACACTGACGACGTTATGCAGGTGTAGCGCGAGCGGGTGGTGGGTGTAGAGTTGGTCCTCGCTCGGCGGCACGTTGGCCGTGTCGTACTGGAGCGGGAAAAGCACGTTCCAGCGCAAGGTGTTTCGAGCGGCGTTGTGGTACGCGGCGCCATTCCACCCGTTGTGGCCTCGCGTCCATTGATCGGCGATCCCCCAGACGGCCAAAAAGACCTGGACAGCGAGCACCATGGCAAAGGCGATGCCTACGAGCCTTCGCCCCTCGCCGACGCGATCAGGCTTCATGTTGGGCCAGTATGGCCGCTCGGGCGCCGCGCGTCAGCTTTCGAGGAGCCGTCGCGCGACGACGTGCGCCTGAATCTCGTTGGCGCCCTCGAAGATGCTGAGCACCCTGGAATCGACCAGGAGCCGGGAAGCGGTGTACTCCTCAGCGTAGCCGTTTCCGCCGTGAATCTGAACGTTGGCGTCGGAAGACTCCCAGGCACAGCGGGTCGCCAAGAGCTTGGCCATGCCCGCTTCGAGGTCGCAGCGCTTCTCTTGGTCCTTCTCACGTGCGCTGAAGTACGTGAGCTGGCGGCCGGCTTCGATGCGACAGATCATGCGGCCGATCTTGCGCGCGACGCGCGGGAACTGGAAGATGGGCCCGCCGAACTGCTCCCGCTCGGTGGCGTATAGAATCGCGTCTTCGAGCGCCGCTTGCGCGAGCCCGACGCCGCGTGCAGCCGTTTGAATGCGCGCGCTTTCGAAGGTCTTCATGAGCTGCTTGAAGCCGGCGCCCTCCTCGCCGCCGAGCAATGAGTCGGCGGGCACCTGGAAGCCTTCGAAGCTCAGCTCGTATTCCTTCATGCCGCGGTAGCCGAGCACTTTGATTTCGGTGCCGGTGAGCCCTTCGTCGACGAACTCGGGCTCGCCGTCTTCGCCCGTCAAGCGTGTCTTTTCTGCGAGGAACATCGAGAGCCCCTTGTATCCGGGTTCGTCCGAGTTCGTTCGCGCGAGCAGGGTCATCAGGTCGGCACGTACGGCGTGCGTGATCCAGGTTTT
>CAMYJN010000694.1 GCA_947258625.1 uncultured Polyangiaceae bacterium
GCACTGACGATGCTCGATCTCGTCTTGCCCCGCGATACCGGGTCGCTCGTCCGATATGGGGCGCTTGGCGCTCTTGCGTTGGCTGCGTTCGTCGGAGCCGGCTTGGCGCGACAGGGGTTGCTTCCGGAGATGACCTTTGCGGTCGTGGTCGTCCTCGGGATCCTGGCGACGGGCGCACTGCACCAAATCGTGCTCGTTGGCAGGGGACATGTGGTCGAGGGGAGCTTGTCCGGGATCGCACTCGCCGGCCTCGCCGTGGGGCTTGCCTACTGCTGGTTCGGTCCGTTCGAAGGCGTGCTCGCCACGACGGTCGAGTTTGGCGTGGCTTCGCTGCTCTGGCTCGGTCACCTCGCCTGGCTCGATCCGGGATGGCGCGCGTTGCGGCGTGTTGGTGTGCCGGTCGTCATTGCTTCCGCTCTTTGTTTTGCCGTGACCCTGGGCTTCGCTCCCGACGCGCCTCTGGCGCGATGGCAGCTCGGCCTCTTCGCGCTCGGCTCTGGAGTGCTTTGGTGGCTCACGTTTTCGTTGGTTCGAAGGCTTTCCAATCGAGCCGTATGGAGCACTGCGGGCCGCCTCGCCGACGCCGCGGAAGCTGCGAGGACTCGCTTGGCCGGCGGCGCGGCACTCGAGGAGGTCGCCGTCGGAACCCTCGTGCCCTTCGGCGAGGTCTTCGAGGACGGCAAAGGGTCTGCCGAGCTCTACACCTTAGAGCCCTCCCTGCGGCTTCGGCTCGACACCGGCGAGCGGGCGAATATCAGGGCGGCCAAGGCACCTGCCGAGATCACGCGGGCACTCTTCGCCGACGGTCAGCAAGGGGTCCTCGATGTCGTCGATCTGCGAGCCCGAGTCGTTCGCGAGCCATCGATCCGAGAGCTCGTGAACACGATGGAAGATCACGGGATGGGCTGCGCACTGCCGTGCGTGCATCTCGACCACGTTGAAGGCGTGCTTCTTTTGCCCCGGGGCGATCGGTCGGAGGCGCTGTCGGGCACCGAGCTCGATGAGCTTGGACGCTTGGCAGATTCGCTTGGCGGGGCTCTAGCCTCGGCGCTCGCGCAGCGCCGGGCAGACACCCACATTCACGAGCTATCCACGCTGCGGCGCGAGGCGGAAGACCGGATCACGGCGCTCGAAGGGGAGCTCGATCAACTTCGGGGCCAGTGTGACCTGCTCGGTCGCGGTCTTGCGGAGGATCGCACCCTGCACGTGGCGTACAGCCAGTCGATGCGGCGCGTGCAGACGCGCGCGATCGAGCTTGCCCCGCTGGCCGATCCGGTCCTGCTAGTCGCTCCGGCAGGCTCTCCGGTTCTGCCGGTTTCCCGCTTCATCCACGACCGCGGGCCGCGTTGGAAGGCGCCGTTCGTCGTCGCGGATTGCTCAGCCGCACCGCCCGACCAGGTGGCAGGTCTGCTCTTTGGGTCCCAGAGGGACAGTCGCACCGGTTGGTTTCAGTCCGCCGCGGGCGGGACCTTGCTCCTGCGAGACCTCCCGGCGCTCTCCAGATCGAATCAGGCGCGTCTTGCTTCAGCACTGGCCGAGCAGGATGCCGAAGAGCATGAGAGCAATGAACCTCGACTGGAGCGACCAAGGATTATCGCGACCGCGCGTGCGCCGCTGGGCGAGCTCGAGCTGCGCGGTGCGCTCGAATCCGAGCTCGCGAAACACTTGACGCGACCGGGTCTCACGATTCCGCCGTTGCGCGACCGGCGCGAAGACGTTCCTTCGCTGGCACTCCTCGCCATCGACCGGGCATGCCGGGTCTTAGCGCGTGAGCCCGTCGGCATCACGGAAGAGGCGATGTCCGCCCTCGTGGATCACGATTGGCCCGGTGACGTGGCCGAGCTCGAGCTCATCATCGAGCTCGCCGTCACCAAAGCATCTTCGAAGACGATCGGGCTTCGCGATTTGCCCCCGCTCGCTTGGCCCGGGGCCGACGAAGAGGAACCGCTGACCGGTACCTACATCGAGGTCGAACGCCGTCTCCTCGAGCGGGCCCTTCTCCGATCCGGGGGCAACAAGAGTGAGGCCGCGCGCATGCTGGGGCTCAAGCGTACGACTTTCCTCGACAAACTCCGGCGTCACGGGCTGGAGCAACGGGCGCCGCACGACCTCGGGGGCACGGCGGTTGGCTGAGCCGATGCGACCGATCCTCCTTTGGGACGTGATGGGCACCCTCGTACGCGATCCGTTTTTCGAGGA
>CAMYJN010000695.1 GCA_947258625.1 uncultured Polyangiaceae bacterium
CTCAAAGGTGTCGTTGTCGTAATACTGGGTGAAATCGTCTCGCTCGTCGTTCATGTAGAGAAGCTCGAGACCGCTTCGCGCGCCGTAGAAGAGCGTGACGGTGCCCCGCCAACTCGGGACGTTTTTGTAGAGGTGCTTCACGAATGCCCGGAACGGTGCGATGCCCGTGCCGGTTCCGATGAGGATGAGGTGGGCGTCCATCTCCTCCGGCACTTCGAACGCGAGACCGTAGGGACCTGCCATGGTGATGGTGTCGCCCGGGACCAAATCGCACAGATAGTTCGAGGAGACGCCGGGGTACTGCTCACCGCTGTAGGGGTCGACGTAGCTCACACGGCGGACGGCGATTTTGATTCTGGGAAGACCGCTGCCTCCGCGCTCCGGAAGGTCGGCGACGCTGTAAAGACGGAAGTGATGCTCCTGCCCGAACTCCTTGGAGCCAGGCGAAAGCACGCCGACGCTTTGTCCCAGCTGGAGCTCGAACTCGGGTTGCCGAAGATCGAGGGTGAGCTCGCGAACCTCGACGTCGGACGCCTCCGGCGTGATCCTCTCACTCCCGACCACCGTGGCCTCGAATCGATGCTGGGTATCGTAGTCGTCAAGATGGGTAACCGCACTGTTCATGGCATCTCCTCCCGGGCCTTGCAGGCTCCACTTTCAGGCCCTCGGTTGCAAGCTTCTAAATCGTTACAGCCATGGCATCCCGTGCGGCCGGCCAGCGCATCGGGGTCCGTTCCGAAATCGAAAAACGACCTCCGCCAGGCTCGTTGGACGCCCACCCAGGCCGTGGACAGCAGCAGGATGGCACCGATTCCGATCAGGTAGTGATACATCACCGGACCTAGCCTCCCAACCCGCCAAAGCCCATGAACGTCACCGAGAGCAGCCCGGCGATCATCAATGCCATGGCGGTCCCCCTGGTCACGTCCGGCACCTCGGCTAGCTCGAGCTTCTCTCGCAGACCGGCCATGAGCACGAGGGCCAGCGTGAATCCCGCGCCTGCGCCGAGGGCGTAAACGATGCACTGGACGAAGCCGTAGCCCTTGTTGGTTTGAAAGAGCGCCAAGCCCAAGATGGCGCAGTTGGTGGTAATGAGCGGCAGGAAGATCCCCAGGGACCGGAAGAGCGCGGGGCTGACCTTTTTGATGAACATCTCCACCAGTTGCACGGTCGAGGCAATGACCGCGATGAACGCGATGAGCTTGAGGTAGGGCGCGTCGATCGCCACCAGCAAAGTTTGGATCCCGAAGGCACAGATCGAGCTGACGAGCATGACGAACGTCACCGCCCCGCCCATGCGGGAGGCGGTCTCGAGCTTCGAGGACACACCGAGGAACGGACAGATCCCGAGGAAGTACGCCAAGACGAAGTTGTTGACCAGGCTGGCGTTGATGAAAATCGTCCAAAGAGAGTCGTCGACCATCACGCGACCTCCTTGCGGAGACCCAGCGAGGTCGTCGCTTCTTTCTTCGCCTTGCGCTGCTTGAGCCAGTTGAAGAGCAGCAACCAGCCGGCCAGGGTGAAGAAGCCGCCGCTCGGCAGGATCATCACGACCCACTTCTCGAAAGAATCGTGGAACAACGCAGCGCCGAACAGCGACCCGTTGCCTAGAATCTCTCGAACCGCCCCCAGGCAGAAGAGAGCAAACGCGAACCCTATACCCATGCCGAGGCCATCCATCGTCGACCGGGCCACCGTGTTCTTGGAGGCAAACGCTTCGGCCCGCCCCAGGATGAGGCAGTTGACCACGATGAGGGAGATGAACGCGCCCAGCGCCTTGTAGAGATCGAGACTGACGGCCTGAATCACGTAGTCCACCACCGTCACGAATGTAGCGATGATCAGAATGTAAGTGGCGATTCGAACCTGCTTGGGGATGAAGCTGCGCAGAGACGAAACCACGATGTTGGACATGATCAGCACGAACGCCGTCGCTAAACCCATCGCGAGCGCATTCATTGCCGTGTTCGACACGGCGAGCACCGGGCACATGCCCAGCACCTGGACAAAGACGGGGTTCTCGTTCCAAAGGCCCTTGATGAACTCGTCGGTGCTGGTCTTGGAAGAAGCCATCGCTCACTCTTGTCCTTGGAAGTCGCGCAGGTTGTTTCGAATTCGAGGCACCCAGTACTGCGCGCTCCGGTCGAGGAGGTTGGCGATGGCCACCGACGAGATCGT
>CAMYJN010000696.1 GCA_947258625.1 uncultured Polyangiaceae bacterium
CAGGCGAAGGCCAGCGGGAACGCGTGCACTTCGTCTTCTCGGCGCTCACCAAGGGGCTCTTGCGTCGGCCCAATCTCGCCAAGGCCTTGGTTCGATCCCTGGCCTCCGGTGATCCGAACATTACGGAGCGGGTCGCTAGCTTCCATGCGCTCATCACAGCAATGGTCATGGCTGCGATTCGCGGCGAGGTCGCGTCAGAGCAAGCAGAGTGGGGCGGGGACGTCGACGAACGCGAACGTA
Organism: uncultured Polyangiaceae bacterium; assembly: GCA_947258625.1. Lineage (GTDB taxonomy): Bacteria > Myxococcota_A > Polyangia > Polyangiales > Houyiibacteriaceae > SG8-38. The sequence continues at coordinate 241 of CAMYJN010000696.1, forward strand.
CGATTGCTTCGATTCTGCAAAACGTTTGGTTTGCTTCCTTCGTGGGCTGGGCCGGTGGTTTGCATGAAGCGTCCCAACTCCTCTCGGACATCGACAAGACGACTGAGCTCCTGTTGACGGACTAGGCGAGGGCGCATCGACTCTGCTCAGCGATTTCGATGGGTGCTTCCTTGTCCAAAGGGTTGCGAGAACGTACTCGCACAGGAGGTCAAGGACCTGGACATCGAGGTTGCCGACGTGCGTCCAACCGCGGTGCACGCGTTCGCGAGCTTGCAGGAGGGCTACCGTCTTTGCTTATGGTCACGCGTGGCGTCGCGGGTTCTGCTCCCGCTTCTGGAGCTCGATGCCGACGACGATGCCGCGCTCTACGAGGCTCTCCGAGCGGTTCCCTGGTGGGAGCATTTCGACGCGAAGCAGACCTTTGCGATAGGTACCTCTCAGGCCCCCAAGAGCCCCTTTCCTTCGCACTACTGGGTGCAACGCGCGAAGGACGCAATCGTTGATAGCTTTCGAGACCATTCAGGTTCGCGTCCCAGCATCGACAAGAAAGCCCCCTCGATTCGCCTTCACCTGCACATCGGCGAGCGGCATCACGAGCTTGCTCTGGATTTCTCTGGCGAGGCGCTACACCGGCGTGGCTATCGCAAAGCCGGAGGAAAGGCGCCTCTCAAGGAAAACCTCGCCGCGGCGATTCTCTACCTCGCCGGGTGGCCCGAGGCGGCTCGCCAAGGGCTGTCACTCATGGACCCCACCTGCGGGTCCGGGACGTTCTTGATCGAGGCGGCCTTGATGGCCACGAACTGTGCGCCGGGGCTGCTGCGTGAACGTTTCGGCTTCGAACACTGGCGCAAGCACGACGCTTCGACATTCGCTGCCGAGCGGGATGCAGCGCTGACGGCGCGAAGGGCGAATTGTTCGGCGAGGATCTTCGGCTGCGATGCATCCGAGCAGGCTCTCTCCCACGTCCGGGAGAACCTCGAGGCAGCGGGCGTCGAACAGCACGTCTCGCTGTCGGTCAAAGAGCTTTCCGAAGTCGAGAGACCGACCAACGCGGGCATCTTGGTGTGCAACCCGCCTTACGGTCACCGGCTCGGCGACGAGGGCACCCTCTTCTTGTTCTATCAGGCGCTGGGAGATGCCCTCAAGCGCGCCTTCGACGGTTGGACGGCCTACGTGTTCGCCGCCCACGGAGGCAATCTGAAACACCTCGGCCTTCGGCCTGCGCGTCGCCACGTTCTCTACAATGGCGCGATCGAATGTCGCCTGGTGCAAATCCCCGTGCGCGGAGCGACGGGTGGAGATTCCGCAAAGCCGCCCGCCTGGCGAAAGCCGAGCGAAAAGGCGTCGATGTTCGCCAACCGAATCAGGAAGAACAAGAAGAAGTGGGGGCGCTGGGCGAAGCGCAACGGAATCGAATGCTACCGAATCTATGACGCCGACATCCCCGAATACCACGTCGCAGTTGACCGCTATGGCCCGAAGGCTGTCGTTCACATCTTTCAGAAAGAACGTGACGCGGACGACGATCGTGCCAAGCAGCGGGTCCAAGATGTCTTGCTGACACTTCCCGAGGCGCTTGGAATCGATCCGGGCGACCTGGTGGTGAAGGTCCGTCGCAAACAAGATCAAGGCGACCAGTACGCACGCATCTCTCAGCAAGACAGCGACATGGTCGTGAGCGAAGGTGACCTCCGCTTCGTGGTCAACGTCGAAGACCGAATCGATACCGGCCTCTTCTTGGATCACCGCACCGTTCGTGCCTACGCGCAGGAGCACTGCACCGGTAAGCGCATGCTCAATCTCTTCGCATACACCTGCTCGGTCAGTGTCGCGGCAGCCGTCGGCGGAGCCAAGCGGACGAGCAGCGTAGACCTGTCCAACACCTATCTGGACTGGGGCAAGAAAAACTTCGAAGCCAACGGCATAGACCCTGCAAA
>CAMYJN010000697.1 GCA_947258625.1 uncultured Polyangiaceae bacterium
TGACCCACCCCCGCCTCGGTCCTACGTCTGTTCAAGAAAATTTGAACAAACCGAGCGACCCGAGTGTCCACCGCCGCCGCAAAACAACAAGAGCCCAATGATTCTCAGCCTTTATGGCGCGAGGCGGAGCTTCGTGCGGCCGACGCCATGGGTCGGCTGATGGAGTTCTGGGGCTTCCGCCGCCATATGGGCAGGCTCTGGACCATCCTTTATCTCTCGCCGGAGCCGATGACCACGGCCGAGCTCTCCGACACGCTTCAGCTGAGCAGCAGCGCCGTGAGCCTATCCCTTGGCGAGCTGGTTCGATGGGGTGCGGTCCGAAAGACCTGGCTTCCGGGCGAGCGGAAGGACTTCTATCGGGCGGAAAGCAACGTCTGGAAGCTTCTTCGCCGGGTCTACGAACGCCGCGAGCTCAATTTGGTTCGGGAGGCCTCCGATGCGTTTCTCGACGCGCAGCGCTTTCTCGATGAGGCGCGCGATCAGCTCGGCGGACGTGACCGCGAGCGCGTCGATTACATGCGCAAGCGCGTTTCGAGATTGCGTGCGCTGACAAAGACCGGCGAGCGGCTCGTTCGCCTGCTCGTCGCCGGCCGCGCCCTCAACCCGGCCGATCTGCAATCGGCGGAAGAAGAAGACTGATGCAGCAAGAGATACTCGGCGGAGGCGTGAAATGTCGTTGATCGCGGCAGTTCGATCGGATGCATCCTCCGATGTGCTGACGAGCCTGCAGGCCGTCTGCGATTCGCAAGGGCTTGGAGATCTTTCCGCGCGCTTGGCCGATCTCGCGGATTTGGTGACCTGGGATCTGGCGGCGCTCGAGAAGGGCATCCAGGATCTTCCGGTCGGCGAGAGCTTGGTCCACAAGAGCGCGCACCATTTGCTCGAGATCGCCGGAAAGCGGCTTCGTCCGATGTGCGTGGTCCTGGCCTCGCGTCTCGGCAGCGGCCTCGACGAAAGAACGCGCGAGTTCGGCGTTGCGGTCGAGCTCGTGCACTGCGCCACTCTTCTGCACGACGATGTCGTCGATGCAGGCGATCGACGGCGTGGCGTGCCTGCCGCGCGCACGCTCTATGGCAATGCAGCTTCGATTTTCGCCGGTGACTGGCTGCTCGTCGACGCGCTTCGTCGCGTTCGCGCGGCTGAGATGGCCGATGTACTCATTCGGTTGCTGGACATCATCGACGAAATGATCTTCGCAGAGTCCATTCAGCTCGAGAACCGTGGTCGAATCGATGCGCGCCTGCGGACGTACATGCAAGTCGTCGAGGGCAAGACGGCCGCGCTTTTCCGCTGGGCGATGTTTGCGGGTGCGCGTGCCGGAGGTCTCGACGCCGAGTCGTGCAAGGCTCTCGAACAATACGGCCTTCACCTCGGGGTTGCGTTTCAGTTGATCGACGACCATCTCGACTACGCGGGCGATGGCTCAACGATAGGAAAGTCGCCATTCACCGACCTTCGCGAAGGCAAAATGACGCATCCGGTGATTGTCGCCCTCGAGCGTGACCCAGCGCTCCGATCCCTTCTCGAAGAGCTGGTCGTGAGCCCGGTCAATGAAGTTCCAGAAGCAGCGAAGTCGCAGCTGCTGTCGGCGCTCCGTCATACAGGCGCGCTCGAGTCGACGCGCGAACTGGCGATTCGCAAAGCCGAGGAGGCCTGCTCGGCCTTGGGCGACCTGCCCGACGGGCGAGCACGAGAAGCATTAATTACGGTGGCCCGCGCCACTGTTCACCGGGAGTCCTAGGGAGCAACGAGGAAAGAGTCATCGATGTCCAAGCAACCACCAACCGTGACTAGCCGCATCCCGGGGTTTTACCGCGAGCACGTCGAACAGCGGCTTCGAACCATGCTCGATACGGGACTACTCTCCCAGGATTCGGTTCGGCATTTAGAGGATGGAGGGCGCCTCACGCTCGAGGTCGCCGACCGAATGAGCGAAAACGTGATTGGCGTTCACGGTTTGCCGCTCGCGGTCGCGCTCAACTTCCGTGTGAACAGCAACGATGTCCTCGTGCCCATGTCGGTCGAAGAGCCTTCGGTCGTTGCGGCGGCATCGAACGCCGCGCGTCAGGTGCGAATGACCGGAGGTTTCTTCGGCGAGGCCACTGCGCCCATCATGACGACGCAAGTTCAGTTCGACGACGTGCCAAATCCCCACGAGGCGAAGCTGCGCGTCGAA
>CAMYJN010000698.1 GCA_947258625.1 uncultured Polyangiaceae bacterium
CGCCCCAGATCGTGCCGATGAGCAGCGCCCGCGCGTCGGGCAACAAGCCGGCGTTGCCCGCGGCCTCCGCCAGCGAGTCGAGGAACTCCGCGAGCGTTTGCTGTCGCGCATCGGGGTCTTTGCTCAACGAGCGCATCACCACGCGCGCGACCTCGTCGGGGACCTCGGCGCCCCGTCCTTTGGTCTGAAGCAGCGGCGGCTCCTGATGCACGTGCTGCATGAGGACCGCCCCGGCGGTCTTGCCATCGAATGGGAGCACACCGGTGAGCAGCTGGTAGGCCAGGACTCCCAGCGAGTAGATGTCGCTTCGCTGATCGGCTTCTTCACCGGTAGCCGCTTCCGGTGAGATGTAGGACGCTGTTCCAAAGACGCGACCGCTCTGCGTGGTCGTCGGCCCGATTCCGTCGGCCTCGAGAACGCGGGCGATTCCGAAGTCGACGAGCTTCACGAAATCATCGTCGCGACCACGCTTCACTAGGTACACGTTCTCTGGCTTGATGTCCCTGTGCACGATGCCAGCGGCATGCACGGCGCCGAGGCCGGCGCAGAGCTTCATGATCAGGATCAGAGCACGCTCGAGGGTCAGAAGGCCGTTCTGCTCGAGCTCCTCCGCTAGCGACCGGCCCTCGAGCAGCTCCATCACGATGTAGAGCCGTCCATCTCCAAGGCGCCCGGAAAGAAACACGCGCACTAGGTTCGGGTGGTCGAGCGAGATCGCCAGCCTGGCCTCGCGCTCAAACCGAAAGACAGCCTGCTCGTCACGCGCAAGCTCGGACTTCAACACCTTGATGGCGACGTCCCGGTCGACTGTGGTCTGGCGGGCGCGATAGACCGTGCCCATGCCGCCCGTGCCGATCTGCTCATCGATCCGAAACTGCTCGAGCAGAACGCTTCCGAGCAAAGGATCGGCAATGTCGGCGTCGGTGACGAGCAGACTGCCATCGTGCGGGCAGTACTCTGATCGGCTCCCAAACTTCGAACCGCAGCGAAGGCAAATCTTCCGCATGTCGGTAAGCTTCCCTAAAGTCTCGCGAGGCGTAGCATCTGGCACTGGGTAGTACAATTCCTCCCTCCGACGCAGGTTTGGCTCCGTGCTTCAGTTTTGCCTATTCTTTTTGAGTGGGAATTGGGGGCAAATGACCAAAAGGTGCGGCGGATTCTCGCTCTTGGTTGCCGTGCTCGGCTGCTGCCAGGTTGCGGGTGCACAGGATGAGCAAAACGAGGTCGTCGTCGCGGTGCCCGGGCTCCGGGCGATCGACGGTGACGACGGCGTCGCCAATGAGCTGACCGGTTGGCTTCGAGCCGGCGCCAGCGCCGTAGAAGGCTGGCAGCTTCACACTGCCGCGGTTTCGCTCGAGCAGTTCATGATCGTTCATGCTTGCGAAGACGCCACCGAGGACTGCCTTTCGAAAATCGCACGAGGGATCGCGGCGGGTCGTCTGCTATCGGGCTCGTTGTCCAGGGTGCCCGCCGAGGATGGAAATGGATACGATTTCGAAGCGGAGCTATTCTATTTCAACGCGTCAACCGGCGAGATCGAGAAGACGTCGACGCTCCGATTTCCGAAGTCCCAGAGCACGCCGCAAGAGCTTGCGGTGATGGGGCAGATCGAAGTGCAGGCGCTGTCCGATGCGCCGCTCGACGATCTCGGCAAAGAGCAGGCCCTGAATCTGATCTTGAGCCGAGAGACCGAGCTCGGCTTGCACCAGTCGACTCTGGATCTTCTGACGGAACGGACCGAAGAGTTCCCGGCCTGGCCCGCTGCGGTCAGCTACACCGGAACGCTCGTGTTCCTCGGGCTGTCCGCGTGGAGTTGGAGCACCATCCGGAACGTCGAGAAAGACCCTGCCTTTCAGCGTGCGCGCCTGCTTGCAGGCCCGGAGGTGAACGATGTTTGTGCGTCGAGCGGCAACTCGGGAGTTGAAGAGCTGGGCGCTCTGTGTTCCAAAGCAGATCGACACGAGACGTTGCAGTGGGTTTTCTTGAGCATGGGGTTGGCTTCGGCTGGCGTGGGTACTTGGTTGCTCGTAAAATCGGTCAAGAGCAAGAAGCGCGCGGACCATGCGCGCTTGCGCCTCACGCCGATCGCAGGCAGACGACGGGGCGGCGTGACCGCTCGACTCGAGTTCTGAGGTCATGCGCATAGTCGGCGGCCGACTTTCGGGGCGAAGGT
>CAMYJN010000699.1 GCA_947258625.1 uncultured Polyangiaceae bacterium
CAGGACAGCTTGGGCGCTGGGCCGTACCTGTACCGCTATCGCACCGACGACGGGGTCGGCGGGGAAGAAGGCGCATTCGTTCTTTGCGGCTTCTGGTTGGCTGAGGTCCTGGCGATGGCAGGTCGCATAGACGAAGCGCAGCGGGTTTTCGTCGCGCATGCGGAGGCCTCGAACCACTTGGGTCTGCTCGCCGAACAGATCGAGCCCGGAAGTCGGACGCTCCTCGGGAATTTTCCACAGGCTTTCAGTCACCTCGGCCTCATCAACGCGGCGGCCAGGATCGACTTGGCGCTGCGGCTGCGGGATGAAGGCTCTGCTCGCGTACCCGAGGTCGAGATCGGTCGCTAGGTGGGGAGCATGCCGAGTGCAAATGAAGTGAAGCTTCGACGAAACGTGGTGCTGCGGTTTACCTCGTATGCGACGTTCCTCGGCCTGCTGACGGGTCTTGGCCTTTTCTTCTACGCGGGTATGCGCGACGCCGCGTCTTGGGGCGCGTTCGTCCTGGGGACCTTCGCCGTCCTGGTGGGGCTGGTCTGGCTCGTCGGTTCGACCCTCGGCTCTTCTTTCGAGAGCCGGAAGCCAAAGGCGGCGGTCGAGCCCGATCGGACGCCGGCAAATCCCGCCGTAGACGCGGCGGCCGGGGCTGAAAACATGCCCGGGGACGACAAAGTCGACTACCTGACCGCGCTCCGCCACGAGTTTCGTACGCCGCTCAACGCGGTCCTTGGTTTCTCCGATGTGCTTCTGAGCGGCATCGACGGTGAAGTGAACGAGTCTCAGCGCGAGGATTTGGAGATCATTCGCGCCTCCGGGATTCGGCTGAAACTGCTGCTCGACAGCGCTCTCGATCTGTCGCACCTCGCCAACGACCATCTTTTGTTGAACGCGGACCGTATCGACGTTCGAGATCTGGTGGCCCGGGTCGCGGCCGAGGCAGGACAGCTCTGGTCGAACAAGCGAAGCGCAAAGTGCGTCCTGCCGGACCAGCCGTGCATCACGCGGGCGGACGAGAGCCGCCTTCGGCGCTCCATTCTCGTGCTCGCCGACTTCCTCGCCACGGACCATCGAGATGCCGACATCGAGCTGAGTCTCGCTCGCACCGGGGCCCATCTGGCGATTGAAATCACGGCCGGCGCTTCGGATCGCCTCTCGTTTGACGCGCTTCCGACCACCGCGGAGGTTCTTGCGTCGGAAGAAGCCTCCGAGATCCGTCGCTGGCCGGTCGCCGTCACGGCCGAGGTCATCTCGCGCCACGAAGGCTCGCTCTATCACGGCAATGCGCCGTCCCGGTTCTTGGTTCGACTCCCCGTGCAGGGTGCATCATGAAAAGCGAACGAGCGATTTCGGTCTCGAAGCTTCGTTGGGGCATCGTGGCCGTTTCGATCTTCTTTCCCGCGGCCTGGCTGTCGTTGGCCGGTGAGGACCGCTACCCAGCTGCGTTTCTCGTCTTGGGAGCGGGCCTGTTTCTGGGAGCAGGCGTGCAGCGTTCGGTCGAGCGGCTGCTGCGCGGTCGGCAGTCGTCACGTCCCGTCGCGCCCGTCGCGCCCGCCATCCCTTCAATGCTCGAAACGATCGAAACACACTCGGCGAAGCCGGAGCTGCCCGCGCGGCAACGCGCCCGCTTCTTTGGGGCGCTCGGTCACGAGCTTCGAAACCCGCTCAATTCCGTTACGGGGTTTTCTGACATGCTGCTCGGCGGCGTCGATGGAGAGCTCAATGCTGAGCAGGAGAGCAGCGTCCGCACCATCCGCGCCAGCGCGGAGCGGCTTCTTCGGCTGGTTTCGACGGTGGTCGATCAATCGAAGATCGAGGCAGGGACGCTTCGCTTGCAACAGCAGTGGGTGGTGCCCGACGAGCTGATCACCGAGTCCATCGGGTTCGCGCGGTCTCGGGCCGAGGGCATTTCGGTGATCGGCGGGGTTGCCGATGGGCTTCCCCGAGTCTTCGTTGACCGGCATCGAACCGTCCACGCGCTCGTGAGCCTTGCGGTGCTGGTCATCCGTTCGTCCGGGACCGACATCGTCATGCGTGTTGCGCCGCCGCGACGCGACCAGGTCGGCAAGGGCTTCGTCCAATTCGACCTGATGGCGACGCTCAAGGATTCGTCCGCCGATACGCTGGCCATCGTTGAACGGCTTGAAACGCCGCTATCACGCTCGGATGCGCTTGGCCT
>CAMYJN010000700.1 GCA_947258625.1 uncultured Polyangiaceae bacterium
GCATCATCGTCCGTGTCGCCCAGGTGCAGCTCTTCCAGCGCGATCGTTGGTCGGGCATTGCACAGCAGAACATCACCAAGACCCTGGAGCTCCCTGCCACGCGCGGCGTCATTCGAGACCTTGCAGGCCGCGTCATCGCCTCGAATCGGCCTTCCTACGACGTCTACACGACCCCGCGATTGCTCCGGCCCGACGACCTGGATCGAATCGCGTCACTGATGGACTTGAGCAAGTCAGACCAGGCTGCGCTCCAAACGCGCCTGGACCAGATTCCGCTTAGCCGGCGCAGCCAGCAGCTCGAGCTGTTCCGCGATATCGATCGCGAGCAGCTCGCAGCCCTGGAGACCCACCAGGCGGAGCTTCCAGCGCTTGACATCGTGACCGTTCCTCTTCGCGATTACCCATACGCGACGCTTGGCGCGCACCTGATCGGCTACCTAAACGAGGTCAATGCGGAGGACATGAAGCGTGCAGCGGACCCGAGCACGTATCACTCCGGCGATCGAATCGGCCGCAGCGGGCTCGAGAAGCGCTACGAGGCCCTGCTCAAGGGGTCGCGCGGCTTTCGAAGGCTGGTGGTCGACGCCCGAGGCAAGTCCCTCGAGGGAGCACGGCCCGACTCGCTCGAGGTCGAGATGCTCAAGCAGCCCGTCCCCGGCCATGACATCCAGCTGACTCTCGACATGCAGCTGATGGAGGCCTTTGACCGCGCGTTTCGGCCTTATCCCTCGGGGGCAGCGGTCGTCATCGACATTCATACCGGCGCCGTTCGCGCGCTCTACTCGAAGCCGGTGTACGACCCGAACGAGATGAGCAGCGGCCTCAGCACGAAGCGCTACGCAGCGCTCACCGGTGATCCATTTCGGCCCTTGATCGACAAGACCATGTACGAGACCTACTTCCCTGGCTCGACCTTCAAAGCGTTCACGGCACTGGCCGCTCTCGAGGACGCGGTCGTCGACCCGATGCAACGGGTTGAATGCCTTGGATCGCTCAAGATCGGTCGGCAGAAATTCCGATGCAACAAGCGGCACGAATGGGTAGACCTATACGACTCCGTCGTCCAATCCTGTAACGTGTACTTCTGGGTTCTCGCCGAGGAGGTCGGTATCGAGCGAATCAATCGCTACGCGAAGGCGTTCGGATTCGCGGAGCGGACCGGCATTGGCGTCAACAGCGAGGCCAAAGGCTTCTTGGCGACGCGCGAATGGTATGAGGAGCACTACGGGCAGTTTCGCATCGGCTACACGCTCAACACCGCGATCGGGCAGGGCAACACGCGTGTGACCGTTCTTCAGCTCGCGCTTGCGTACGCGGCCATCGCCAACGGAGGCAGCTTGTACGTGCCGCAGGTCGTCCAAAACGTGAGGTCGCCGGACGGATCTCTGTCCGAAACCTTCGAGCCGCGAATGAAGCGGGACGTCGGCGTCGCGCCGGAGCATCTCGACCTGATGCGCCGGGCGCTGATCGACGTGGTCCAGGATGAATCCGGCACGGCGTATCGGGCGCGTAACAAAGACGGGGTGCGCGTAGCTGGCAAGACCGGGACCGCTCAGGTCGTGAGTCGCAAAGGGCGTTCCGAGGAATCGTCGAGTGCCTGGTACCTCGACCGTTCGCACGGTTGGTTTGCCGGTTTTGCCCCCGCGGATGATCCTCAGGTGGCTTTTGCAGTGCTCGTCGAGCACGGTGGATCCGGCGGCGCAAGCGCAGCACCGATTGCCATGTCGGTCATGCAGCAGTACCTCGGTAAGACGGAGCCCAAGGAGGCCGAGTAAGCGATGGCGATCGGCAGAACCATCCGCGATGACTTCGATTGGCCGCTTTTCATCGCGGTGTCGACCATCGCCTTGTTTGGGGTGCTCAACCTCTACAGCGCGACCGACGGCGGCACGACCTCGGATGCGTACGTACAGCAGCTCTATTGGCTGATCCTTGGTTTCGGTGTGGCGACGCTGACCGTGGCTATCGATTACCGTCACTTCGAGCGCTATGGCTGGCTGATCTACGGCGGTTGCATACTGGCGCTGGTGCTGGTTTTCGTCCTCGGCCGGAGCGTCCGCGGCTCCACGCGGTGGATCGCGCTTGGCGGGTTCTCGTTACAGCCAAGCGAGTTGATGAAGATCGGCCTCATCATCGCGCTTGCGAAGTACCTGCACCACGAC
>CAMYJN010000701.1 GCA_947258625.1 uncultured Polyangiaceae bacterium
AGGCTGCTCTCCGCTTCCAAAAGCTCGCATGCCTTGAGCGCGCGCTGAAATGCATCGTCGATGCCAGCCTGGAAGTCGCCGTCGAAGCCACGCTTGCGGCTGTAAAGCAGGCCGGGCCGGTCATCGGCCACATCCAGGTAGTAGTCCGACTGATGACCGATCAGAACCACACCGGGCCCCTGGGGAACGTGCGCGTAATCCGCGACGTCGATGAGAAGCTCGTCGGAGATCTTTTTGTTGCGAATCCACTCGTGAAAGACGGGAACGAGCTTTTCGAGCTCGATGCCGCCCGCTCTGGTGTAGAGCTTCACCTGAAACTTCGTTGCTTGCATAGCCCTTACTCCGCTGCGGCGGCCGCTGCCTGGGTGAGACGCTCGTAGCACGCGTGCGCCGCCTCGAGAAACAACTGGGCTTCGTCGAGCGTTCGGTGCGCGATCTCGTCGTTGGCGTTCTTGTAGGACTGGTCGCCGTGCATCTTCAAGAGATACGCGGCGAACTTGCCCTTCGCGAACGGGTCGTGAAACAGCGTGGTTTCGTGAAGGTGAGTCTTGAAGTTGGCGACCACGTCGTCCGCGTCGTCTTTGACCTGCACCTCGAGGTGACGGACCAGTGCCTTGGCCGCGGTGACCATCGCCGTGAAGCCCCCTAGGGCGGCAGCTCCGGCCTGCCCGGCTTCGAGCGCGTCCTGCGCGTCGTGGAGCTGCTGCTCGGCTTGTTGAAGCCCGAACTCGACGAAGGGGACGATCTCACCGGCGCACTCGCCGACGCCGATGTCACCGATGGTGTACTCCCGAGGGTTGCCCCAGTCGCTGTAGTAGCTCGGGTCTTCTTCGTAAGGGGGTGGCTTCTGAATCGGCGCCAGAACCTTCCGGAATTCCCTCTTTCCGACCCGCGCGATGAACGCCTGAAAGCTCTCGTCGCCCTCGCGGTTGGCAAGGTAATGCTCGGTGATCAGCTCGACGGCTTTCGGGATGTTCTTGGATGGAACCGCGCCCACGACCAAGCCATAGCTTTTGGCGTTCTCGGTCCACTGGCCGCCGAGGACGATGTTGAAGTGCGGAACCTTTCGGCCGCCCACCTGCCGGCTCACGCCGGTGAACCCGATGTCGGCGGCGTGGTGTTGTCCGCAGGAGTTGAAGCAGCCGCTCGCCTTCATGCGAAGCGCTTTGACGACCGGGTCCAACTCGCCTTCGATGAGGGTGAGCCGATTGCGGAGCTCACCGGTCAGGCCCCGTGACGCGGAGATGCCGAGCTTGCAGGTGTCGGTGCCAGGGCAAGACGTCATGTCGGTGATCGTGCCTGCGCCGGCCGCAGCCATCTGGAGCGCGACGAGACCCTCGTAGAACGCCACGGCGTCTGCGCCGCTGACCCAACGGAACGTCAGGTTCTGTTCGACCGTGCAGCGGATCGAGTCGCCCGTGTACTTGCGAGCGAGATCGGCCAGCGCGCGGCCCTGGGTGGCGGTGAAGTCACCGAGCGGAAGCTTCACGATGGCCGAGTAGTAGCCCTCCTGCGCTTGCGGCTTGAGGTTGTGCTCAGCCCATGCGCGGAACCCAGCCGGAGCGTCGCTGGGAATCGCGCCCGGGTCGCGCACGGGCTTCTCGTCGGTGGCGTGAAGGTCGTCGAGGAACGCCGTCCAGCGCTCGTCCGGACGGAGCCCTTCACGTTCTTCGGCCACGAGCCTCTTGAACGCGTCGATGCCGACTTTCTGAACTAGGAATTTGATGCGGGCGCGGGCGCGGCTTTGCTTTTCGCCAAGGCGGGCAAAGACGCGGGAGACCGCTTGGGCGAGGGGAAGAAGCTCTTCTTCGGGGCAGAACTCGGCAAGCACCTTGGCCTGCACCGGCACGGCTCCGAGCCCACCACCGACGACGACGCGAAAGCCGCGCTTGCCATCCCGGACATGCGCGACCGCACCGAGGTCGTGGAAGGTGACGAGCCCACAGGGATTGTCTTCACAGCCGGAGAAGGCGATCTTGAACTTCCGCCCGAAGTCTTGGACGTCGGGGTGTCCCAAGAGGAACTTCGTGATCGCATCGGCGTAGGGGGTGACGTCGAATGCCTGCGTCGTGCAGACACCGGCGTACTCGCAGGCCGTCACGTTCCGCACGCTGTTGCCGCAAGCTTCCCGGGTGGTGATCCCCACGCTGGCGAGCCGGC
>CAMYJN010000702.1 GCA_947258625.1 uncultured Polyangiaceae bacterium
CCGCGCCGATCGCACGCGAGGTGCTCGAGTTCTTCGCCAGCTTGGACCTCGTCGTTCTCGAGGTCTACGGGCAATCGGAGGACAGCGGCCCGACCAGCTTCAACACCCCGACCCGGTATCGTTTCGGCAGCGTCGGCCCTGCGCTTCCGGGCGTGGAGGTCAAGATCGCGGAAGACGACGAGATTATGGTCAAGGGCCCCAATGTCTTTCTGGGTTATTACAAGGATAATGAAGCCACCGACGCCACGCTCTCCGATGGCTGGTTGCATTCGGGCGACTTGGGCGCCTTCGATCGCGACGGCTTCTTGAACATCACCGGCCGCAAAAAAGACATCATCATCACCGCCGGTGGCAAGAACATCACGCCGAAGAATCTCGAGTCGGGAATCAAGAACCATCCGCTGGTCGATGAAGCCGTCGTGATTGGGGACCGACGCAAGTACCTCAGCGCACTCGTCACGATCGACGCCGAAGCGGGCCCGGCCTGGGCCGCGGCCAATGGCGAAGATGCAAGCGCGCTTCACAAGAGCGCAAAGCTCAGGGCGAGCATCCATGCGCACATCGAGGAGATGAACAAGGAGTTCGCGCGCGTGGAGCAGATCAAGAAGTTCACCATCCTCAAGCGGAACTTCACCGTCGAGGACGGCGAGCTGACGCCGACATTGAAGGTGAAGCGCGCCAAGGTGAACGACCACTTCGCCGAAGACATCGAAGCGATGTACGACGAAGGTAGCGCACAGCCCCAGGCTCGCGCCTGATCGAGCCACCAAGAGGCGATTCTGTCCCGGGCGGCGTCTAACCGACGACCGTCACGGTGACCCGCCGCCGATGCCCCCGGCGGCGGTGTTCCCAAAGGAAAACGCCCTGCCAGGTGCCGAGGGTGCAGCGGCCCCCGCTCACGGGTATGCCGAGCGAAGTCTGCGTAAGCGCGGTCTTGACATGCGCCGGCATGTCGTCGGGGCCCTCCATGATGTGGACATAGAGCGAATCGCCGTCGGGGACGAGCCTCGAAAGGAAGGCGTCGAGGTCGCGCTGAACGTCGGGGTCGGCGTTCTCGTTGATGATCAACGACGCACTGGTGTGGTGCACGAAGACGGTGCAGAGGCCTTCGGAAATCCCAGAAGCTGCGACCGCCTCTTGGACCTCTCGCGTGATTTCGTGGGTGCCCCTACCCCGTGTTTCGACAGTGAATGTGTGTGACTTGGCGGTCATGACGGCGATACCCTCATCCACATCGCGGCCTGGTCACCGTGGTAGATCAAGATGTCGTCTTGGGTGAAGCGGAACTGGTAGCGGCCAAACACCTGCGTTTCACGCTGGCGGATCTTGGTTGCGCGAAGCTCCATGTCCAACGGCGGTCCCATCTTCGCGAGGGCGGCGAATCGGGCGTCGTAGATTCGGCCGCCGTAACCGATCCAGCCGTCGGCGTGGCGCAGCCCGAGGCAGTAATAGGTATGCATGAAGCCGAGGATTCCGGTCAGGTGCACCATGAGGCCGCCGCTCACGTGCCGCGGATGGCGCACCGGATGGGCCCGCTGATCGCGAGTGAGCGGAAGGTCGGGGCGAGTGGTCATTCGCGCGCGCACGATGCCAGCCTCCTTGTCGGCTTCGACGAGCTCGTCGATGCAGATCGCACCTGGGCCATAGGGGCAATCAGCAACGAATTCAGGGTCCAATGGCATGGTCTAGACTCCCTGGGCGTCCGCGTCCCAAATGACCTTGTGCATCTGCATCTGCACGCGAACCGGCAACTGGTCCTCGAGAACCCAGTTCACCAGGTCCTTAGGGTCGAGCTCTCCCCAGACGCAACTGAGTAAGACGTCATGGACGCGATCGGGGAGTCCATGCTCCTCGATGACCACTTTCGCCCAGTCGTAGTCGGCGCGGTCTGCAAGGACGAGCTTCACCTCGTCACGTTGGCTGAGCTCGGCGATGTTCTCCCATCGATTGCGCTGCGACTCGCCGCTTCCCGGTGCTTTGAGATCCATGATTCGATGGACGCGTGGATCGACCTTGGAGATATCGCGCTCGCCGCTAGTTTCGAGCAGGACTGTGCGCCCCGCATCGCAAAGTTCTTTGAGCAGGGGAATCGCGCCTGGCTGCAGCAACGGCTCGCCACCCGTGAGCTCGACGAGGGGCGTGCCAAACGAAAGGGCC
>CAMYJN010000703.1 GCA_947258625.1 uncultured Polyangiaceae bacterium
GCTGCATCGAAATCGTGCTGGCGCCTACGACGTAGCGGCCCTCCTGCAAATTCCGCACGAGCGCATCGCGAATCGCCCAGGGTGCAAACCCACCGTGCTCGTAGAACGCGCCGTCCTCGTGGCTGATCGCTGCTGCGGGCATGAACGGGCTGATGTCCGGGAACGCGACCCAGTTCGGAGTTCCGGGCCCGGTGCGCATTTCAAACACGGTATCGTCCGGTTCAATCGCGCGGTGCCGGAAAGGGCCATGAAAGCGCTCGACCCGTACCCAACGCGGCGTTTTCTCGAACTGGCAGAGATTTCGAACCCGAATCGTGAGCTCGGTAGCTTCGAGCTCCCTCGAGTCGAGCGAGACATGCGCCAGCGCACTCCAATTGCCAGACCATTCGAAGCGGGCAAGTGATCCCAAGACGTCCTCGGGGATAGCTGCGATCACGTCGTTGCACTGCGTAGGTGGAAGCTTCGCGGTGAGGTCGACTCGGTAGTGCTCAGGGCTTCGTTCGAGCTCGCCGTCGATCAGCACGCCTACCTTGCCCATGCGGACCTCGCCCCGCTCGACTTTCAGAAGGCGATCGCCGGGGTACCAGCTGCCTTTCCCTTTGATATCCATGTTGATGTTGTCGAGAGGCTCCGCTGCGATCCGCTCGGAATTGAGCGCGAGCCTGCGTACCCGCAGGCGTCCTTCGATGCTGATCTGTTCGGGAGAGCTGGCGGCGAGCTCGAGCTCTGCGCTCAGCGTCCCTATCTCGTCGTCGTAGAAGGGGACCTCAGGGACAAACGGCGCGATGACCGCAAGTGAGATTCTGCGAAGCTCGATGCTTCCCTCGGCGCGAGCCTGCCTGGGCATGACGCTGAGGTCGACTTTCAAGGTGCCGTCGTTTGAAGTCTGCCCGCCGACCACGACGCGGTACCAGCCGTTGCCTGCTCCGTTCAGGGACCAGCCGAAGTCGCGAATTCTTTCGACGTGGCCTGCGGGGGTTCTGCTTTCGATTTGCACGCCGGTCACGTCGACGACGGCATCCGGGGTCAAGCGTGCGAAGAGGCGAGCGCCGGTAGGAGGGGCACCGGGACGGATGGGTTCATTGCCGCTTTCGTCCCCGTTCCCGGTCTCGGTTTCGGTACCGCTGGGCAAGCCGCGAAGCTGACTCATAGCGTCTCGCAGACGAGTTGCGAGCGCCCTCGTTTCCTCATTGCCGTTGCGAAGAGAGCGTACGCTCGCGCCTTGCATCTCGAGCTCGCGGAGTTTCCAGGCTCCCTCACTGCGTCTCAGTTCCACCTTAGAGGGCCCTATCGTTGCGTGGTCCCCCCTTTGTTCGCCCAGCAGCGCGTCGCCAACGCCCCCCAACAAGTGATCACCGTCCTTACGCAGGCTCAAATCGTTGAACGATGCGAGCTGCCCGTCGGCATCGACCACACGAAGGGTCGCGCCGTCGAGAGCGTAGGTCCTTCCCTTGCCTTTGCTGCTGCTTGGTGCTGAAGGCGGTTTGGGACGAGGGCTGCTTTTCTTGAGCTCCGCGATCGAGTCCGGGAACCCTTCATGACTGAGGTCTAGAATCACTTCGAGGCGCTGCGCAGACAGAGCGCGGACGGATCTCGCACCCTTGAAGACGGCGCCGAAGAGACTCATCCGCGCCTCGATGCGCTCGATGCGAGCGACGAGGCCGCCGTGGCGACCGCGCAGCTCGACACCCCGGAGCTCGACACCGCCGAACGACAAACGCGCTTCTTCGATCTGCGCATCGACGCCGAGGCGCCCCTCGATCAGGTCCGCGGCACGGGCAGGAACCTCGGCCATCCCCCAGCTCCAAAGGCCAAGCACGAGGGCAAACGTGACGAAGGCCGCGACCACCCATACGCGTCGCTCGCTGAGGAACCGCAGCATCGAGATGGGATTATGCCGCGTCTAAAACGCGAAGCCTAATAAAGCTTTCGGCTGTCGATTTGGATCGTGACGGGCCCATCGACCGTGGATTGAACGAGCATCATGGCGCGAAACGTGCCCGTTTCGACCGGCACCCCCTTGTCACGCAAACGCCGAACCAGCTCCAAGTAGAGACGCTCGGCGTCTCCGGGGTCTGCTGCGCCATCGAACGAAGGGCGCTTGCCTCGCCTAACATCGCCAAAGAGCGTGAACTGGGAAACCACCAGCACGGCGCC
>CAMYJN010000704.1 GCA_947258625.1 uncultured Polyangiaceae bacterium
TTCGTCACGTCGCACCGCTCGACCTCCGAAAGAAGACGGTCGTCGTGCCAAGTGCGACCGAGGAAGACATTGCGGACTTCCGCGCCCGCGGGACGACCATCCTCGTCGTGCTGATGCCGTCCCTCGAGGAGGGCGTTGCGGTGGCACGTCATTCGGCGGCCGTCATCGAGGCGCTCTTGGTCGCGTGGCGCGAGGACCCGACGGCGTCGCTCACCGAGGATTCCTACCTCAACCTGATGGCTGAGATCTCCTGGAGCCCCGCCATCCGCTACCTCCAGGCCGACGAGGAGGGGATCAACCGATTTGCCTTCGTGATTCACCCGCTCGACATCGGCTTTGTGCACAAGCATCCCGACTTCAAGTGGACCAAGTTCCTCCCGGATCGCATCGTCGAGGAGACCGCCGCCTACCTTCGGCCGATGTACGTCGGGCGAATCGCGGGCGGGCGCTCGCCGACGACCGGGCAGCGTATCGAGGGCCATCTCTTCGCCCTCGGGTCCACCCCGCGCCAGATGATGCGCCACAGCCCACGGTTCACGTACAACCGCCTCAACGATGCGGCAAGAATGGCGGAGCGCTATGGGTGCCGGCTGATGGGGCTCGGGGCGTTCACCAGCGTCGTCGGTGACGCGGGTAAGACCGTTGCGCACGAAGCGTCGATCGCGATCACCAGCGGGAACAGCCTGACCGTTGCGGCGACGCTCGAAGCGGCAAAGCAGGCCGTGGTCAACATGGGAGCGACCGATCTCACCAAAGGCCGAGCGATGATCATCGGTGCGACCGGATCGATTGGCGCGGTGTGCTCGCGGCTTCTGGCCCAGGCCATTCACGACGTGGTCTTGGTGTCGATCGAACCTGAAAAGCTCATCGACCTGAAGCGCACCATGGAAAAGGAGACACCGGGCACACGGGTGACGATTGCGCTTCGGCCGGGTGACCTCGCCAAAGACTGCGACCTCGTCGTCACGGCGACATCCGCGTTTGGCCAACGCATTCTCGACATCAGCACCTGCAAGCCAGGGGCGGTGATTTGCGATGTCGCCCGCCCGCCGGACATCGGCGCGAAGGAAGCCGCATTGCGTCCGGATGTGGCGGTCATCGAGAGCGGCGAGGTGCTGATCCCAGGCGACATCGACATCGGCTATGACATCGGCCTCCCCAAGGGCACCGCGTACGCTTGCCTGGCCGAGACCGCGCTGCTCGCGATGGAGGGCCGGTTCGAGAGCTACACCCTGGGCCGCGAAATCGACGTCGACCGGGTCAAGGAGATTTACCGACTGTTCAAGAAGCACGACTTCCAGATCGCCGGTCTACGCTCGTTTGGCAAAGTGCTCAGCGAAAAAGACTTTGCGGAAAAGCGACGGCTTGCAGCCGAGCTCAGCGCCGACCCTGAGCGGCTTGTCAGGACGCGCGCTGATGTCAGTGAGCGGATCGCTGATATGCCGGTCGAGGCGAAGGGTGTCCGGAGTGGCAACGGCACGATCAAACGACTGGTCGGCCTGGCCGAGCGCATCCCGCCCGTGTCGAAAGTCGTTCAACGATTGCGCGTGTTCCGCAGCGAGGACGACGAGTACGACGATCTCGGCGGGTCGCCGGATCCGCCGCGCACGCGGGCGTAGGCGTACCGCGGGCGCACTCCCCTCGCGAGAGGCAACTTCGTCCAGATTGAAGGTTTGTTCAGCAAGCGATGGAAGTCCGTTCAGTTCAGCGCGGGCTGCAGATTGTGCGCACCGGAAACGGGTAAACAATTACTTATGGACAGGGGTCCCAAATGGGTGTTTCCTAAGCAGTCCAATGCGTATTCCATCTCACGTGCTGCAGCAGTTTGTGCCGGTCAAGCGGATGCGTCGAAACGAGAGTAAGACCACCGACCTCGTTGCTGAGCTGAACAGGGCGCTCAAAGCAGAACGATTCGACCAAGCGATCGACGTCTACGAACTGATCGAGAAGCGAAAGCCGGATGACCCCCGCTGGGCGCACCGCAAGGGCGACCTCTTGCGTCGAATCGGACGTGACGCCGAGGCGGTGATTGCCTACGAGCGCGCCGTCCACTTGTATTCCGAGAAGGGCTTCGATGCGCGCGCCTCCGCAACGGCGCGATTGCTCCTGGCGATTGACCCGAGTAAACGAGAAGTGCTCGACTGGGCTGATTCCCA
>CAMYJN010000705.1 GCA_947258625.1 uncultured Polyangiaceae bacterium
AGCGGCTCCGATCCGCCGAGCTCGCTGATTTCGACTTTCCAGTACTTCGTAGCCACGTGGTCCCGTTCGTGCGCCGCCCATGATAGCCGGGATCGCAGGCAAAGTCGCATCTCCGGCTGGCGTCGGGCGGGTGACCAGGGTAGGTACGGCCCGTGTGGATTCTCGTCATCGGGCGCGAGGGCCTCGAAGAGCGCGAGGGGAGCGCGGTGGCTTGCCTTCACGAGCTGGGCTGCGAGATCCAAACAGCTAACTTCTGGGATCGCTTGGACACCGAGGAGCTGGTCAAAAACCCGCCAACCGTGGTTCTCATCGAAGCGGGCGACGAGGGTGACGCGGGCCGCGCCGCGCTGGTTCGGGTCCGAGCGGCCGAGCCGCTTCAAGAGGTGCCGGTCATCATCGGCGTGACGCTCAACGCGGTTTCGCGCCTCGATGCAGGCGACGGCTTCGATGATTTTGCCCTGATGCCGTATGTCCCCGCGGAGCTCTACATGCGGATCCGTCGCGTCGAGTGGAGCCGCAGCGACTTTGCACAGCAAGAGCGGATCAAGATGGGGCCGCTCTGCATCGATCTCGCAGCCCACGAGGTCACGGTCGACGGCGTGAATCGCCAGCTCACGAATCAGGAGTTCGAGCTTCTGAGCTTTCTTTGTCAGAACCGCGGCCGGGTGTTCTCCCGACGACAACTCCTCGAGCGGGTTTGGGGCGTCGACTACTACGGAAGCAGCCGCACGGTCGACATTCACGTTCGCCGTCTTCGAATGAAGCTGGGCCACACCGTCAACAACCTCGAGACGGTTCGTGGCGCCGGCTATAAAATGAAGGAACCCTGATGCTTCGGCCGCTCGCGATTTCGGCAGGTGACCCGGCAGGCGTCGGACCTGTGGTGACGGCGGCGGCCGTGGCTCGATCGTTGGGTAGCGATCGCGCGCTCGTCTACGGCGATGCCGCGTGGATGGAGCGCGCCTTTCAGCGATACGGCTTCGAGGGGTCCAAGCGAATGGAACCGGCTGAGGCGAAGAAACTGGGCCCCGGTGAAGTCGGCCTCGTCCACGTCGCCGAGTGGCCGCTCGCGATGGTACAGGCGAGGGCACCCACCATCGACGGAGGCGGCGCACAGCGCGAAGCGCTCGAAAGAGCCTGCGATGCCTGCATTGACGGGACGGCGCGCGCGATTGTGACCGGGCCGGTCAGCAAGGAAGCGGTGAGCCTCTCGGGCGTTTCGTTTCGCGGTCAGACGGAGCATCTCGCGCGGCGCGCCGGGGTGAACGTCGAGGGTGTCACGATGATGTTTCTCGGCCCGCGTCTCAAGGTTGCCCTCGTCGCGACCCACTGGCCGATCAAACGCGTGCCGTCGACCGTCACGCGCGCTCACATCGAGCGAACGGTGCGGCACTTGACCGATGCGCTGTCGCGCTGGTCGCCCGACGCGAAGCCGTTGCGCATCGAAGTGTCCGGGCTCAATCCACATGCCGGCGAAGGCGGCCTCCTCGGTACCGAGGAAGAAACTATCATCGGACCGACACTCGATGCGCTTCGAGAACAAGCCCCATTCTCGGGCGGCGAGGTGGAGCTGATCGGGCCGACACCCGCAGAGGCGGCGTTTCGCTATGCGGCGGATGGTCGCGCGCACGGTGTCGTGGCGATGTTTCACGATCAAGCAACCATTCCCTCGAAGCTCCTCGACTGGGGCGAGGCGGTGAATGTGACCTGGGGCCTGCCGTTCGTCCGCACGAGCGTCGACCACGGCGTCGCCTATGATGCAGCCGCGGCGGGCCATGCGTCGGAGAGCGGCATGATCGCCGCCATCCGGGCTGCGCAACGCCTGACCGGCGAGCCGCAGGAATGACGGCAGACATCGTCATTCGAGGAGCCCGCGAACACAACCTGAAGGACATCACGTTGCGCCTCCCTAGAGGGCGGCTAACGGTGGTGACCGGGCCGAGCGGCAGCGGCAAGTCCAGCCTGGTGTTCGACACGCTTTACGCGGAAGGGCAGCGCCGGTATGTCGAGTCGCTCAGCGGGCATGCGCGACGCGTGCTCACCAAGCTCAAGCGCCCGGACGTCGGCGTCATCGAAGGCCTTTGCCCGGCGATCGCCGTGCGGGAGCGCGCTCCTTCGCGCAATCCACGCTCGACGGTGGGCACGCTGACCGAG
>CAMYJN010000706.1 GCA_947258625.1 uncultured Polyangiaceae bacterium
CAGCCCTGGCTGTGCACCCCACAGCCTCCGGTAAAACCGGGCCGATTCAGTCTTGTGCATCGGATTGACTCCTTGCTGCGCTCCTCGTGTGCGTGCGAGAACCGGTCAAGCGGGCACAGGCATGGAACGTGCGCGTCGCATCGAAGAGTGGCGTGCTCGGCCAAGCTTCAACGCTGGCGGATTGCACCGAGCCCTTGTCCCAAGGAAGCGACTTCCTGGACGTCCTTCCCGCTTGGATGTTGATACACTCGTAGGTCAAACTCTGGGATCACCGCCAAGGTGTGATCGAAGATATCCGATTGGATGTCCTCGTAGGCCGCCCAGCGTTTGTCCTTGCTGAACACATAGATCTCGATCGGCAAACCGTCACCGCCCGGTGGCAGCTGGCGCACCAGAAAAGTCATGTCTTGGTTGATCATCGGATGGTTTCGAAGATACGAGGAGCGTAGTAAAAACAAAGGCCCTGTCCGCGCTGTGAGTCACGCGACATAATAGCTAGTACCGCGAAATTCGGACTTCCGAATGGGCCCAATGGGCTAAGAGAGCGCTCTTCGATCGATAGTGGCCGTAGGCGCGAAGTCATTGTAGTTTCGCCCCCGTTAGGGGGTAGCCGCGATGCGTCGCAAGCTCACCATACTGTCCCGCGCCACCTGGGTGGCCATCGCAATCGTCGGCACGCAGGACGCCAGTGCGCAGGAGTACTATACGTATCCGACTCCGCCGCCGCAGAACCAGCCCTACGAGCCACCGTCCGAGGAGCCCGAACCAGAAGAAAAGGTGAGCGCTCATCGAGGCTTTCAAGGCGGCTTCAACGTCGGCGTTCCTATTTGGCTGAATGCGGATACGAGCATCGTTCGCCCTGGGGCCGACCTTCATTTCTTCGGAGGCTACGACATGGGCTACGTCATGTTCGGGGTCGACCTCGGCGCGATGTGGACCCCGATTGACGGAGACAACATCCCCGGGTTGCCACCCGGGACGAGCCCGGGGCGCTACCCCGTCACCCGCTTGTACGCGGCGCCAGAAGTCCGCGTCCAAGCTCCGAACAAGAGCCCGATCCTGCCGTACGTGGCGATGACCTTCGACATCAACTGGTGGCACTACCGCCAGACGGGTACCGCGTGCAACTTCTGGTATTGCACGCAGGTAAACGTCTTTGACTTCACGCCGGGCTTCACCGCAAAAGCCGGGATCGCGTTTCGTATCAAGCAGGGGGCACACATCGACCTCGGCGTGAAGTACTCTTACTCTGGGCCGGGCAATTTTTTCCAGCGCCGGGAGCAATGGGTAACGCCCTACCTCGGCTTCTTCTTTCGCTGAGCACGTGGAGACCCTATGAAGGCACAGATGAAGCTCTTCTTGCTGATCGCGATGTGCGGACTCATCGGGGTGACAGCTTGCAAGAAAGGCAAGGACACCGAAACCGCGGTCGACGAGGGCCCGCACAGGCCCGCTTCACCGTCCGGAACGATGAGCCTTCACGGCACCTACTCGCAATCCGGCGCGATCGGCACCTTTCGAGATTGCACGACCGGCGAGCAGTGGATCGTCGCACACGAGGGCGACAACCTGGCGCTCGAAGAGGCGTACGTCGCATCCGGCGTTCCGAGCGGGTCGCCCGTCGTCGTCACCGTGGAAGGCGGCATCGACTACAGAGCTCGCCCCGAGGGCTCGGGCCGCGAGGTCATGCTGATCGTCGCGCGGTTTGTACAGCTCGGGCCGGGCAAGACTTGCCACTAGTCTTCGCGGGATTGTCCGACATGAAACTCGATCCCTTTCCTCGCTTCTTCCCAATGAACCGAGCCGTCCCGCTCAGTGATGCGGTTTTTGCGGTAGTCATGACTTTGCTCGTTCTCGGGATCGAAGTCCCCTCGGAGAGTGGGCTCAGCGGAGCCGCCCTCGACTTGATGCGCGAGAAGCTGGCTCACCAGGTTCTCGTCTACTTCGTGTGCTTCTCGATCATCGCGATGTACTGGTTTCACCATAGCCTTCTCTTCGACAGCTTGAAGCGCATGGACCGGCAGATGATGTTGATGAATCTCATGTTCCTGATGCCCGTGACCCTGCTCCCTTTCGTCACGCAGTTCGGCGAAACGAGTGGGCGATCGTCGCCGTGTTTGCCCTCACCAATCTGGTCATCGCGCTGGTTCT
>CAMYJN010000707.1 GCA_947258625.1 uncultured Polyangiaceae bacterium
CCTCGACCCGGAGGCCCGATGGATTCTCGACAAAGAAGCGCTACGCTCCAAATCGCACAACACGCCGCTGCTCGACCGTGAGCTGATGGGAAGGCCCGTCATGACGATGGTCGGGGGCACGATCGTACACGAGCTGAGAACATGAGCAAAGAAGCACACTTGGTACTTGCCGATGGAACCCGCTTTTCGGGGACCCGCTTTGGCGCCGAAGGCGCCGCCACCGGGGAAGCGGTGTTCACCACCGGCATGACCGGATACGAAGAAGTCCTCACCGACCCTTCGTACTGCGGTCAGATCGTCACCATGACGGCGCCGCAGATCGGAAACACCGGCATCACGATCGAAGACGGTGAGGCGAGGCGCCCTGCGCTGCGCGGTTTCGTCGTGCGGGAGCTGTCCGCCATCGAGAGCAATTGGCGCACCAAGGAGTCGCTCGACGCTTACCTCGAGAGAATGGGCATCGTCGGAATCACCGGCGTCGATACCCGGACGCTCACACGGCACATCCGGGACCAGGGCGCGCAGATGGCAGCCGTCGGCACCGAAGACCCGGCAACGCTACACGACCGCGCGAAAGCAGCGCCCCCCATGATTGGGCAAAACCTCACGGGCGAGGTGACGACGCCTGAGGTGTACCAGTGGACCGAGGGCACGGGCGTTTGGTCGGTGCCGCGCGAAGGCGCACGCCCCTGGCACGTCGTTGCGATGGACTTTGGGGTCAAGCTCAACATCCTGCGGTGCCTGGTCGACGAGGGTTGCAAAGTCTCGGTCGTTCCAGCGACGGCAAGTGCACAAGAGGTGCTCGCGCTCGATCCAAACGGCATCTTCCTGTCGAACGGCCCTGGCGATCCGGCTGCCGTCACCGGCGGTGTTGCGACCGTTCGCGAGCTCCTGGGCCAGCGTCCCATCTTCGGTATCTGCCTCGGCCATCAGCTCATGAGCCTGGCGCTCGGTGGGCAGAGCTACAAGCTCAAGTTCGGTCATCGCGGTCTCAACCAGCCGGTCAAAGACCTGCAGACCGGCCGCGTCGAAGTCACTACCCAGAACCACGGGTTCTGTGTCGACGTCGACTCCCTCAAAGGCAAGTGCGAAGTCACCCACCTGCACCTCAACGACGACACCTGCGAAGGAATCCAGCACCTCGAAACCGGTGCGTTCAGCGTTCAGTATCACCCCGAAGCCGCTGCGGGGCCGCACGACTCGCGGTACCTGTTCCGGCGGTTCACCGATGCCATCGCCCGAGCACGCAGCTAGCCTCGAACGCCTGCTCTCGCGCGCCGCGGAGGAGTGCGAGTCCAAGCGGGGCCTCTGGTTCGGCCGGGGGCTTCCGCAGGCGCTGCGAAGCGCGATCGATCTGCATGGCGAAGGGGCGAAGCACGCGCTCACAGAGATCGCGTTCATCGAAGTGAGCGCGGTGTCGCCGCAGGGGCGTGCGGTGAGCGACACGGTTCCGCCCGGACTGGGCTGCCCGGTCGTGGGCCTGAGCCAGTGCACCGTGGAGCAGCTAGGCTCCCTCGTCCGCCAACGCGGCGACACCGGCGTCCAAATCACGCGCCTGATTTGTCCGTTCGCCGTGTTCGACTTCAGCCCGGAAGGGGTGCGCGTCCGAGAGGTTCGTCACGGGCTGACGGCGGCGGACTTGCAGGCCAAGTTGTCGACGACGCTCTGGTCGGGACCGGATCTCAAAGAGCTGGGCACGCACTGACGGGACGGGACCGGGGCTGACACTGACGTTGATGCTGACGTTGACGCTGACGTTGACGCTGGGACTGGCGCTGGCACTGACGCTGGCACTGACGCTGACGCGGGTGTGGTGGGGCGGTGGTTGGTGGGCTGGGGGGGTGGTTTGGTTTGGTTACACCGCCCGCCCACCCCCACCCGTAATCCTCCCTGGCGCGGCATTCGCTTTGCTCCGCCTTGCCGGCGCTTCGCGCCGGGCTTCGCCCTTCGGGCTCGCGCTGCCACCCGCTATGAAGCCGCCCCATCGCCAGTGCCGGCGCTCGTGCGCACCTTGGTGTCAGGACTGATCTCTACTTCTTCGGGAAGTAAAGGCTCACGGTCTCTGCGATGCAGGCCGGCCTGTCTTCGCCTTCGACTTCGACGGTCACGCGCACCACTGAAAGGATGCCCCCCTTCGACTCATCCA
>CAMYJN010000708.1 GCA_947258625.1 uncultured Polyangiaceae bacterium
TCGCTGACGCAACTGGCCAGGGTCTGCGCGGCGGTCAAGAACATTTCGTCGTTGATTTCACGGGTGTTCGAGACGATGGCTCCTAGTCCAACGCCGGGGAAGATGAACACGTTGTTGCTCTGCCCGATCACATGACGCTTACCCTCGTAGGTCACATCGTCGAAGGGGCTACCCGTGGCCACCAGCGCCCGGCCGCCGCTCCATTCGAGGGCCTCTTTCGGAGTGCACTCCGACTTCGAGGTCGGGTTGGAGAGTGGTAGGATGACGGGTCGGTCCACGTGCTTCGCCATCTCCTCGATCATCTCGCGGGTGAAGGCACCCGGCTGGGCCGTCGCGCCCACGAGGACGGTCGGCTTGAACACCCGAATCATCTCCACCGGGTTTGCATCGAGGCTCTGCGCGAGCCCGTAGTGGTCGAGGCTCTCCGTGCTGAGCGCGAACTCGCGTTTGAAGGGCTCCCTGATCTCGCGCCTGGCGTGCAGCAGACCTCGCGAGTCGAACGCGGCAATGGAGCGCTCGATCTCACGGTCGGTGGCTCCCGCCCGGCGCATGGCAGCCGACGTCAACCGTGCGATGCCGATGCACGCGCCCCCCGCTCCGATGAAGAGTATCCGCTGGTTACGAATCGCCTGCCCGGTGATCCGAAGTGCCGCAAAGATCCCGCCTAGCGTCACCGCGGCGGTGCCCTGGATGTCGTCGTTGAAGCTAGGGACTCGCTTCCGGTAGCGCTCGAGCAGAGTGAACGAATGCGTTTTGGCGAAGTCTTCCCACTGGATGATGGCGCGGGGAAACACGTCACGCACCGCCTGCACGAAGCGCTCGACGAAATCGAAGTACGCCTGACCTGTCAGCCTGGGCCCTCGGTAGCCGTTGTAGAGGGGGTCGTCCAGCAGCTCCTGGTTGTTCGTGCCCACGTCGAGACTCACCGGGAGGCACTTGGACGGATGAATGCCGGCGCCCGCCACGTAGAGCGCTAGCTTGCCGACCGGAATCCCCATCCCGCCGGCGCCGAGGTCGCCCAGCCCCAGGATGCGCTCGTTGTCCGTGACTACGAGCAACCGAATATCGCGGAACGGGGCGCTCTCTAGGACCTCGTGCACGTGCTCGATGTTGCTCGGGGTGATCCAGATGCCGCGTGCTGATCGAAGAATGTGACTGAATTGCTGGCAGGCCAAGCCGACGGTCGGCGTATAAACGATGGGGAGTAGCTCCGGCAGGTTCTCGACCAGCACGCGGTAGAAGAGCACCTCGTTTAGGTCTTGCAGTCTCGTGAGCCCGATGTACTTCTCGAGGTCAGTCGACTTCGCACGGATGTGCTCAAGCTCTAGCTCGACCTGTTGCTCGATTTCGAGCACCTGGTCCGGCAGCAAACCATTGAGGCCAAGCTGCCTGCGTTCCGCCTTCGTGTAGGCCAGCCCTTTGTTGGTCGACGGATTGTTGAGTAGCCACACCCCGCGCTTGCGGGTCACGATGCGGTCTTCCCCGCCAAGCTTCTGGTCGTATGTCTCGCGTTTCATGGTGGGAGTGACAAATAGCACAGGACTCGACAGCACGCGTCGCTGAGCTTTCCTGTCGTTCCTCGAAACGTTGTCCACACACTCGTGGATTGTCGAGTGAATGGTGGTCTGCACATGCGGCAGGACCCATCTCCGTTTGCCTCCATTCTTGCCCAACCGGCCTGACGGCGAGCGGAGATCGCGAAGGTGACCCCCGGGATAGAACCCGGACCCTTGCGTGTCTTGCCGACGGCTCGACATGCGCGAGTCGCTTTGCGGCATCCGCCGTAGCCGTACCCGCACGCCTAGCTGTGCATAGATTGCAGTCGCCGAAGCTCATCATCCTGCCATCCGAAGCTCGTCCCACTCTTCAATGAAAGCGGAAAATTGGTTCCAACTTCGCATCGCTGGGGTCACCAAAAAACAAGGGATTCTGATTTCCGTCGGAGGCCCTTGGTGCGTTGTGGCAAATATGTGTCACGCGCGTGCACTTTCGACCTCGCACCCGTTTAGGTTCTCGACAGGGTCGGCGTCCTCCCGCGCCCAGACCGGGCACGCCATCTCCGACTACATTGAGGTGTTCTACAATCGAAAGCGGCGCCACAGCCACATCGGAGACATGAGTCCTGCGGCCTCCGAGGCCGT
>CAMYJN010000709.1 GCA_947258625.1 uncultured Polyangiaceae bacterium
TCTCCCTCGTCCCAGAGCTTGGTCGGGTACCGGCCGTCAACGGGCACATGATCGCCGTTGAGTCGCTGGCCGAAGCCTTCGATGTGTACGAACACCTGGTACCCGGCAGGGGCCTCGCCGATCACTCGCCAATACCAGGTGATCTCGAAGCGCTGCCCCGCGCCGACCGAGCCGTCGCCCGGGAGCTCGAGGTCGTATCCAAGGAGTTCGATTCGGTCTTCGTAGTTGGCGCCAACTTCCTGTTGAGGTTCAGGATCGGCATCCAGGATGGCAGCGGCGAGGAAGTTTTGGCTGGCGCGTCCGTGGATCGCTCGCGCAGCGATCAAGAGTAAGCGCGCGCTCCGTGCGTCGGCTACGTACAGGTGCTCGCCTGTCTTGCGCCGGTATGCGCGATTGAGACCTGGCAGGCTATCTGCTTGGATCACCGCCCAGCGTTGCCCCCCTTCGCCCAGAAAATTGAACAGCTCGGTCTGGCGGCCGATCTCCTCGACGGGTGCATCGGTGTAGTAGCGCGCTGCCGTGGACGGCAGCTTGTACGAGGCAAGAGGCTCGGGATTCCCTGCGCTCAACTCGGTGTACGCGTCATAGACTGGTTTCGGAGAAAAGTGCTGGCCGACAGCGGGCTGAAATGAAAGAGCGAGGAATCCGCCGACGAGCAAGCCTCCTCCAAGCGCTGGGTACATGCGTTGATTCCCGAGTCGCCCGTACCCGAATCGTAGCCACGGCAACCCCAATACCAAGCCGGCCAGCACGAATGGCACAAAAAGCAAAGCTCGGCCCACCCGCAGCGCCAGTGACGCGATTCGGAGGTCGAGCACGAAGCACATCAGGCCAAAGACGAAGCACACCGCGAGTAGAATCGAGGCGAGGACGAGCCAGCCGCGATGCAATCCGCCGATCTTCCATTCGGCGCAAATCCACTCCGCCGCCGCGCTGGCCTTTGGCCGCGCGATCCGTTCATGACTCAGTAACATCAGGCAAAGCAGCGCCGCGTTCACACCAAGCAGGAGCGCCCATTGCACGATCGGATTGTACACACCCGGGACCTCGAGGCCGTCGACGGCCAGGGCGTCGAGCGGACTGTTCGGATACAGGGCGTAGTCGCGAATGAGTAGGCCGAGCAGCAGGACGATGACAACGGCGGCAGGCCAGCGTGCGACTGGCTCACGGCTGACTTCGGAGATCCAGGTCGCGACCAGTCCCGCCAAGGGAACCAGTGCGAGGTAAGGCGGCGTTCCGTACCGCGACGCGGCGACGGTCCAAGCCACGAGCTCGAACGCGGCCCAGAGCAGAAGCATCCAGGTCAGGCTCTGTGCGCTCTCGCTTCGGGAAGGCCGAGGTGCCAGCGCCCAGATCGCGGCGACGGGGAGAACGGCGCTCCAGGGCGCGAATCCATGGAAGATGATCGCGAGCCCCTTGTCGAAGGTCGGAGGGTTACCTCCCACGGCGCCTCCTCCGAGCCAGATGCTGAACTGCGGATCGTCGAGTGAAACGGCGCGCACCACCCCGAAAAGCAGGACTGCCGAGATGGCAGGGACGAGCCAGCGAGCCAGCCGATTTCCGCGGCCCATGTCGTCCGAGAGCAGGCTCAAGGCCGCAATCGCGAGGATCGGCGGCAGTGGGCCGAGGAGCACCCCGCTCGCATGGCTGCTCAGCGCCAGCCCGAGCGCGAGCAGGACGTACTTCGCCAGTGCTCGCGGGCCAGCCAGCGGCGAGGACCATACGGCGAGCGCGGCCAGCCCGACCCAGGTCTGTGCGAAGACCTCGACTGCGGCTCCCATGAGCAGCCGCGCATTGAGCAAGAACAACGGCGTCGATGCGATCACGGCGACCCCGATCGCGCCGGCGCGCCGTCCGTAATCCCTGCGCAGTAGCACGAACGTCAATGCGCAGCTGAGCAGAGCGGCGAGCACGCCCGGGAGCCGCCCCGACCATTCACGAAT
This sequence comes from uncultured Polyangiaceae bacterium, assembly GCA_947258625.1. Lineage (GTDB taxonomy): Bacteria > Myxococcota_A > Polyangia > Polyangiales > Houyiibacteriaceae > SG8-38. The sequence goes on from CAMYJN010000709.1 coordinate 1,944, forward strand.
GCCAAAGATGTCGAACGCGATGGCGATCAAACGGGTCGACGCGGCGGTATGAACAGCAGGATCGCGACCGGTTTCGGAGAGCACCCGGGCCGCGTTCGCGGCGTCCAGCTCCCAGGGGTCCCAGATTCCAAACGACCAGATTCCCCAAACGGTCAGGAGTGAGACGACCGCAAGCACCAATCGATCGA
>CAMYJN010000710.1 GCA_947258625.1 uncultured Polyangiaceae bacterium
GCGCGCCGCTGTTACGGAGCGCGTTGTACGTCGTGATGCCCGCACACAGGAGAGGAGCGGCGTCGGCCGGACTGAGCTCATCGGGCACTCGAGCGGCGGCCTCCCACGGACAGACCATGTACTCTTGATAGCCGCCGTCGTAGCTGATGCCGGCAATCTTGGCGTTGAAGCAGTTGATGAAGTCGCCGCGGCGGCAGGGGTTGCACTTGAAGCAGTGCCCGCCGTGCCAGCCCACGCCGACGCGATGGCCGACCGCGAAGGTGTCGACGCCTTCGCCGAGCGCGTCCACGACGCCTGCTACCTCATGCCCCGGCGCGCGGGGAAGCTCGAGACCGGGAAACTGTCCGAACTTGACGAATGCGTCGCTGTGGCAGATGCCACAGGCTTCGACCCTAATACGAATCTCGCCCGGCCCAGGCTCGGGGATTTCACGCTCGTCCAGGGTGAACGGCCCGCCGGCTTCTCGTACGATCATTGCCCTCATGATTCAGCCTCCCGGCGAACGTTATAGGGCGCGAGAAACGCTTGGCAATCATGACCGGTCACTCCCGGACGAGCGTGGCGGCCCTATCGTCGTCCGATGAACGAAGACGACCTTGCGCAGGCGCGCGCTCAGTGGAGCCATCGTGGCTCAGGGCGGCCGGACTGGGCCATCCAACCGGGACCAGGCCAGGAATCGGTTTGGGATTATCCGAGGCCGCCTCGACTCGAGGTCGACACGCGTCTCGTTCGGGTGCTGTACGGGAACACGGTCATCGCGGAGTCGAGCCAAGCGATTCGCGTTCTCGAAACCGCGAGCCCGCCGACCTTCTACATTCCGCCGCAGGACGTGCGGATGGACCTGCTCTCACAGGCGCGCGGGGCCTCGCTCTGCGAATGGAAGGGGTCGGCGACATATTGGTCGCTGCACCTCGAGGGGGATGAGATCGACCAGGCGGCCTGGAGCTACGAGGAGCCGTTTATCGACTTCGTTGCGATCCGGGGATACCTCGGCTTCTACCCCAGCAAGCTCGAGTGCTATGTTGGGGAGCACCGCGTCTCCGCACAACCTGGAGGCTTCTACGGAGGCTGGGTCACACCGGATGTCGTCGGTCCGTTCAAGGGAGAGCCAGGGACGGGCACTTGGTGAGCTCACGGTGCACAGTTCGGTCAATGAGATGAAAACGTACCTCTTCGATCTCGACGGAACGCTGCTCGACTCGATCGACCTCATCTTGAAATCGTTCCATCACACCGCCCGCGTTCACGGACGCCCCGAGCGGTCGGACGCCCAGTGGCTTACAGGCATTGGAACGCCGCTTCGGGTTCAACTCAGCGAGATGGCGAGCTCTGACGAGGATCTCGACGCGCTGCTCGCTACCTACCGTGACTACAATCTCGAGCATCACGATGCGATGGCCAAGCCATACCCAGGCGTCATCGAGGTGGTCAAAACGCTCCACCGAAACGAGGCAAAGCTTGCTCTGGTGACGAGCAAGCTCAGCCGGGGAGCAAATCGAGGGCTCCGACTCCTCGGCCTCGAGGAGGAGTTTCTCGTTCGTGTCTGCGCAGACGACGTCGTACAAGGGAAGCCGCACCCCGAACCGGTCCTCAAGGCGTTGTCGGCGCTCGATGCGTTGCCGTCGGACGCTGTCTTCATCGGCGACTCCGACCACGACATCGAGGCTGGCCGACGGGCGGGGGTCGAGACCGCCGCGGTGAGCTGGGGCCCTTTCGCACGAGAGGCCTTGGAAGCCGCGGGCCCAAGCCACTGGGTCGAGAGCCCGGAGGAGCTGCTCAGGCTCTGACCGATTCGCCAAGCCGAGGGCGGCTCTCGGTAACTTCTGCTGCTAGGCTCGCGTCGACTCATGTTCAATCCCAGTGCCCAGCCATCCTCCACCGTCGTCCCCGCATCGGCGCTCTCGCGAGATGAGCGTATCGAGCAGCTCCGTGCGCTCATGGGGAAAGCCGATCCCTCGGTCGCGCAGCTCACCGTTGGAATCCGAGAGGTCACTTCCCGCCACTACGACCAGTTCGTGATGCCGCTGATTCGCCAGCATTGGCCGGCGATGCTCCGCGGCCCGTTCGCGGTCAAAATGCGCCTGGCCGCCTGCGACCTCTACGCGTCGGCGCCGTACACGGTGCT
>CAMYJN010000711.1 GCA_947258625.1 uncultured Polyangiaceae bacterium
GAGCTCTTCAGGCGTTCCAAAGCGCGACGAACACGCAAAGTAGCTCGACACCTGATAGCCGAACGAAGCGTAGTAAGGATGCTCGGCAAGCGCCATGATCTGCACCGCCTCGTAGCCGGCATCGCGGATTCGCGGCAGGACGTTCGTGCGGAACTCTTCGTAGGTGCCGACCTTCGGTTCGGCTTGGGCCATCCCAACGTGGGCTTCGTAAACGAGCAGCGGCGCCGACGGGCGAGCGGGCCGCGAATGACGCCAGACGTAGGGACTCGATGGACGCCAGACCTGCGCGTTGAAGCTGCCCGTCTCCTCATCGCGCACGACCCGGCGAGCCCAGGCGGGCAATCGGTCGCCCCCGCCGCCCGGCCAACGAACCTCGAGCCGATAGGGATCCCCGTGAGCGAGCATCGCCTCGGGAAGCTCGACCTCCCAGACGCCCTCTGTTCCTTCACGGGAAAGGGCATACTTGGGATCCGGCCGCCAATCGGAGAACGGCCCCTTGAGGTGAATCGAAACCGCGTTGGGTGCCCACTCGCGAAGCACCCAGTGACCGTCCCGGAAGTGCAAGCCGAAGTACTCGTGCCCCGATGCGAGCTCCGGCAGTGCAACTCGCCCCTCGGTGATGCGAAGGCGTGTCGCCTCTACGTTGTGCAGGCGGCGCAAAAGGACGGAGGCGTAGCGCTCCAGGTACGCATCCCGCTCGATGAGGCGCGCCACTCTCTGCTCGGGCGAATTGGAGTTAATGGGGCCCACGCTGTCTTACTCGAGCAGGTGCTCAGGCTCTTCTCGCCGCGGCTCGAGGCTTTCGCGCTCGATCGTCCGGGCGCATGCATTCCACCTCAGAATGGCGTCGTCCACCCCGGGCGGCTTGAGCGCCTCCGCTTGTTCGTAATGCTGCATGGCCTCGTACAACCCCTCGTAGGCAAACGTACGCGCCATCCCGCCGCGCAGCAAATGAGCGCGGCCCTGACGCTCCGCCACGAGCCCGGCGTAGTACGCACGCTCGTACGACCCCGAAAGCTTGCCAACCTGCTCATCGGCGCGACGAACCGCGTGCGTGCCGCCACCTCCGCCAAACTGGTCGGTAAGCGCCAAGATCAAGGCGATGCGCGCCGGCTCGTTGCGGTCATCGACCGCCAAGATGTCGAGACAAATGCTCTCGGCCTGATCGGGATCGTTGAGCAGACGGTAGTGTTCGGCCCGCTCGACAGATCGTGCGATGGCCTCGGCGGAAATGCGTTTGAGAGGGAAACGATGCGTCATCCTGACTGCTCCTCCGAACGTGTCTTCGTTCGCACTCTACGCCCTGCGAAGAGCCGAGCCAAGCGGGCGAGTGGGTCGTAGTATCGATCCACGACTCGCTCCTTGAGGGGAATGATGCCGTTGTCGGTGATGTTGATGTGCTCCGGGCAGGTTTCCGTGCAGCAACGCGTGATGTTGCACATCCCGGAGCCGTATTCCTTTTTGATCTCCGGAACCCGGTCGTCGTCATCGAGGGGATGCATCTCCAAGCTGGCGAGCCGAATCATGAACCTCGGGCCGACGAAGGCGTCTTTGCGGTCACGATCCCGGACGACGTGACAGACGTCCTGGCAGAGAAAGCACTCGATACACTTTCGAAACTCTTGCACCCGATCGACGTCCTCCTGGTACATCCGATGCTCGCCATCGCGACCGCGTGGCTTGGGCTTGAACGGTGCGATCCGCTTGTTCTGCTCGTAGTTCCAAGAGACGTCGCAAGTGAGGTCTTTGATGATCGGGAATGCCTTGAGAGGCTGCACCGTGATGACCTCGTCCGGCCCAAAGCTGTTCATGCGCGTCATGCAGGCGAGCCGGGGTCGGCCGTTGATCTCCATGCTGCACGAGCCGCACTTCCCTGCTTTGCAGTTCCACCGGATGGCCAGATCGTTGGCTTGGAGCGCCTGAATCCGATGCAATACATCGAGGACGACCATCCCCTCGTCGACGTCCGCGTCGTATGCGTTGAACTCGCCTCCGCGGGAGTCACCGCGCCAAACCTTGAACTTGCGTGGGCTCATCCGACTTTGCCTCCTTCGAGATCTTCGAGGGTCGCGTTGGCAATTGCCGCGAGCTCCTGGGGTGGATCGGGGCGCTCCACCTTCTCGAC
>CAMYJN010000712.1 GCA_947258625.1 uncultured Polyangiaceae bacterium
TTCGCCCGTCATTCCCGTCGTCGCGACCAAACGGCGTGGCCTGGATGCGCTCCTGTCGGCGCTCGAGGCACAGCTCGAGCCCAGCAGAGGGACTTCGAAGCCCGAGGTGGGCTACCCAGCGGCGCTCGAGGCCGACCTGGCGACGCTCGCGCCAGTCGTCGCACGGTGGCGTCCCCAGATGCCACCGAGTCAGCATCGCGTGTTCGCACTTTGGTGCCTGCTCTCCCTCGGCGAAGACAGTCTTCGCGGCGTCCCCGATGACGTACGCCAGGCGGTGGGGAACATTCGTCGAGCGGCAGCCGAACGTGGACGCAACCTCGACCTCGAGATCGTCTCCTCTCGCTACGAGTGGCTCGACCGAGCCGTCGCGGAGACCTGCTCCGTGCGAGGTCCTAGCCCCAGTTGGAGCGAGCGTATCGATCGCGTGCTGACGCATCCACTCGCCGGGATTTCGATCTTCGCGGTCGTGATGTTCGGCATTTTCGAGGCGCTTTTTGCGGGGGCCGAGCCCCTGATCGGCGCCATTGAGACCTTGACTGGTTTCATGCAGGCGCGGGCGGCAGCGATTCTGCCCCCGGGCGTCCTTCAAGATTTGGTCGTTGAAGGAATCATCGCCGGGGTCGGGAACGTGATCGTTTTCGCTCCGCAGATCCTGATGCTCTTCCTGTTCATCGGGTTTCTCGAAGACTCAGGCTACCTCGCGCGCGTTGCATTCGTGATCGACCGAGTGATGAAGGGGGTGGGCTTGCACGGCAAGGCCTTCGTTCCGCTGCTCTCCGGCTTTGCCTGCGCGGTTCCCGCCGTCATGGCCACACGCACCATCGAACGCCGGCGTGATCGCTTGGTCACCATGTTGGCGCTTCCGCTGATGTCCTGCAGCGCGCGCTTACCGGTCTACATTCTCGTCGTCGGCACGGTGTTTGCCGGGCAGTCTCTGGGATGGTTCAGCGCAGGGGCCGTGGCGCTCTTTTCGATGTACACCCTGTCGGTCCTGGTCACGCTGGCCGCTGCAGCGGTACTCCGGCGCACCGTGCTTCCGGGCCCTGCGCCTACCTTCATCCTCGAGATGCCTCCCTACCGCTGGCCCTCCGCCCCCATTCTCTGGATCAACGCTTGGCGTCGTCTACGCGTCTTTTTGGTCGACGCCGGCACGATCATTTTGGCGATGACGATTCTTCTTTGGGCTCTCCTCTCGTTTCCAAAGTCAGCCGAGGTTTCCGAGCACTACGCAGCAGAGCGCGCGCAGGTTCTGCAGTCGGCCCTGTCCGAAACGACAAAGACTGAGGCTTTGCAGTCACTCGATGCCCGAGAAGCCGGCGAGCAGCTCGCTCACAGCCTGGGCGGCAGGTTCGGCCATGCCATCGAGCCTGTGCTCCGGCCGATCGGCTTCGACTGGCAGATTGGCGTCGGGATCATCGGCGCTTTTGCTGCACGAGAGGTGTTCATTTCGACGCTCGGCGTGGTCTTTGGAATCGGGGAGGCGGACGAGAAAAATAAGCCCCTCCGGCAGGCGCTTCGCGATGCCCGTCATGCGGACGGAAGCCCGGTGATGACCCCGCTCAGCGGCGTTTCACTCATGATTTTCTTCTTGCTGGCCTGCCAGTGCATGAGCACCATCGCCGTGGTGAAGAAGGAATCCGGCTCTTGGAAATGGCCTGTGTTCCTGTTCTCGTACATGACCGTACTCGCGTACCTGGCCTCTCTCGCGGTGTATCAGGGTGGCCAGCTTCTTGGTTACGGCTAGGGTTTGAGTATGCCGTGGCAACAAATCATGGCAGGGTTGATTGTCGCATTTGCCTGTGTCTACGTCATACGACGGTTTCGCGGGAAGAAGACCCGTCCGCGTCGCCCGACGGGTCCGGATGTGCCCGTTTCGCGGCTGACACGAAAACCCCCTCCGTCAGATTCGTGCGACCACTGAGCAGAAGACCTACATTGAACGAGAAATGAGCCGATCGGCAACCATCGAAGGGCTCCGGAAGTTTCGAAAGAAGCTGCTGCGTGAGCGAGACCCCTGGCACGATACTTCGCGTCGGTTTCGCATCCGTCGGTTTGCAGGCCCGGAGTGCTTTCTCGAGCACCTCGAAGGGGTCCGGGTCGCGCACTTGACCGACCTGCACGTCG
>CAMYJN010000713.1 GCA_947258625.1 uncultured Polyangiaceae bacterium
AGGGTCGACGGCCCGCGGCTCCGCAATGCGATCGTAGTTGTTGCTGGTGGCGCGGCGCTCTTGCTGCTCGCCCGGGGCGTCTTCAACTGGTGAAGTGGACCCAGGTCGTTTCGGGTTGGAAACGCACGGCGTGCCAGGCGGCTGGAACCTCGGGCTCGCTCCAGTAGTAGAGCCAGCGTGCATCGACCGGCGCGATGTTCGTGCAGCCGTGGCTACGCACCTTGCCGAAATCCGTATGCCAGTACGCGCCGTGAAGTGCGTATCCGCGGTGGTAGTAGAGCGTCCACGGGACCTCCTCGACCTCGTAAAAACCGTCGATCGGGTCGGTCGCGTTCATCGTGGTCGAAATGTACTTTTGCTGGACTTCGAAGAGCCCGGTCGGTGGTTCGTAGCCCTCCTTGCCGCTCGAAATCAGCGTCGCATACACGGGCCTGTCGCCTTCGTACGCGACGAGCGTCTGCTCTCCCAAGTCGACGTGAATCCATTTTCCATTCGCTGGAACACCGCTCGGACGCTTGGCCTGCTGCGCCACGCGCACCTCGTCTCGTTTCACGGCGCCAGGCTTGCCGGCCACGTATGCCACGCCGTCGACGTTCGGTTCCTCTTCGACCACGAAGCGCCCGTGTTTCTGCGCCTTGCCCGTGACCTGGACCTTCTCGCCCTTCAGATCGAGCAGGTCTCGATCTTCGCCGTACACGAACGCCAAGGGGAGGCTCCAACCGTCTCGGCCGAGCTCCTCGCCTCGAACGACATCGGGGTTGCGAAGCTCAATGTCGCTTTCACGTACGAAACGGCCCCGGATCGTGCGGTAGAAGACGGCGCCGTCGGCTTTTCGCGTCTCCTTTTCGGCAAGCGCGAGGAAGTAGTCTCCCTCCATCAGTGATGAGACCACCTCTGGCGTCGGACCCTTCTTCTCCATCGCGCGTCGGGCCTGCTTCTCTTCTTGCACCGTCGGGATGCGGTAGTAGCGCGGCGCCCGCTTGGTGATGACGCGCGAGTACTGATAGGGGAGGTGGCTGCTGGTCTTGGCCGGCGGGACTCCGTACCGGTTCGTGCTCGGCGTCTCGCCCACGTGGAAGCCGAGCGACGTGCACACGTACCCAAACGGCGTCGCCTTGTACCAGGACCCGTCGTTGCAACCGGAACCGCTGACCTTGTCGCCGACTTTGATCACATCGCCCCGGCGCACGATACCGGCGACCTTTGGGCTGCTCTCTGCTTTGCCGTAGACGAACGCATCGTAGTGAAACGCAGATCCAAAGCGCCCCGCCTTACCGGGGTTGTTCTTCGGACTTTCTTGATGCTCGTTCCAGTCGTCGAGACCGGGTGCACGCAGTAGGCGCTGCCCATCGACGATTTCGGCGCGGTGCAGCTGTTCGTTCGATGCGTGCTCGCCAAAGGCGACCGCCCCACCGCTGATGGCAGCGAGCAGAACGGCCAGACACAACAAAGACCATCGATTCGAGAGAAACCGCAACATGTACCGTGCTTTGAAAGCAGCGCCCGACCCCGCGTGCGCCGCCCGCCGAGGATAGCGCCACTTTCCCATGATTCAAAAGATCGGCTGATTCAGCCGCTTTCGGGCGCAATTTCTGCGCTAGCGCGACCACATGGCGGCTGCGCTGAGGGATAAACCGCCGCCGGAGAGGTTCGAGACTACCTGCGCTTCGCCTTACTCGGGCGGTACTCCAGGTCCGCCTGAATCAGTGCGCCATCGCCTGCAAAGGTGCGAGTGTGGCCAGTCGGCATCGCGATCTCATACTCGTCCCAAGTGACGTGGAAGCTCGCGCGAACGTGAATGCGCTCGCCGTTTCCAGTCTTGGCATCGGCCGGTGTCCACCTCACCGTCGCCGGAACGCTGACCTTCTTGTTGATGCCGTGAAGCGCGAAACGCCCTTCGAGCGTCATGGGGACCCATTTTCCCGGTTCGAGCTGCTTCGCCCCTCGCACCGCTTCGAGCACGAACCGGCTCTTTGGAACGTCGTCAATCTCGAGGAAGCCCGCCCGGCGAAACATCGTATCCCAGGCCGAATCGTCGGTGCGGATCGACACCATGAACACATCGATGTTTCCCGACGCCTTGCGCAGGTCGCGAGGGTCGATCGAAAGCGCGCCCTCAAC
>CAMYJN010000714.1 GCA_947258625.1 uncultured Polyangiaceae bacterium
CGACGCCCGAAACCGCACACGAGGTGGACGCGTCCGGCTGCGTGATCGCTCCCGGGTTCATCGACATGCATTCGCACGCGGACTGGCAGCTGCCGCTGGACGATCACCCGGAGTGTCTGTCCGTCATGCTCGAGCAAGGAGTCACCACCGTGGTAGGGGGGAATTGCGGGGTCTCGCCGGCGCCATTGCGACGCGAGACGCTCCGACGACTTCACGACTTCGCCTCCATCGCGCGCGACGGTCCCTTCGACTACGTCTGGGAATCGTTTGGTGACTACCTCGAACAGATGGACCGAGGCAGACCCGTGCTCAACCTTGCCGAGCTCGTCGGGCACTCGACCTTGCGTTACGCCGGGTCCGATTCCGTGCGGGGGACGATGCCTGAACGCGAGCTCTCGAAATGCCTCGACAGGCTGAGGCAAAGCCTCGAGGAGGGAGCGTGCGGTTTGAGTTTCGGGCTCGGCTACGACCCGGGCATGTACTCGTCCTTGGAAGAGCTAGAGGCCTTTTGCGAGGTAGCGGCCGAGGCGGATGTGACGGCGACCGTTCATCTGAAGGCGTACTCGAGCATTTCGCCCTGTTATCCACTGACGACTCCAGAGGCTCACAACGTGCGCGCCCTACGCGAGATGCTCGAGGTGGCACGGAAGACCGGGGTGCGCCTCCAACTCTCCCATCTCATTTTCGTCGGACGACGCAGTTGGCCCAGCGCTGAGAAGTGCCTCCGGATGGTGGACGCCGCTCGGCGCGATGGCCTCGATATCATGATCGACGCCTTTCCGTACACCTGTGGCAACACCACCATTCACGCACCGTTTCCCTACTGGTTTCTGGAGGCGATTCCGGGTGCCTATCAGAGCCGCCTCGCGCGGATGCGACTGCGCGTCGAACTCGAACTAGGTTTCCGCTTGGTGGGCTTCGTTTACAACGACTTTCAGGTCATGGACCCGGGTGTCGAGGGCTGGGAGGAACTCAATGGGCTCACGATTGCGGAGATCGCTCACGAATGGAAAACGTCCCCTTTCGACGCGATGCTCAAATTGGCAGAGCGAAGCAGGGGAGCGGCCACCATGCTCTTCCACAGCTACAGCGGTGAACCGGAGAACCACCACGCGATGGAAACAGTGCTCCGTCATGAGGCATGCCTTTTTGAAACCGACGTGATCGTGAAGCGTGGCGGTCATCCGAACCCTGCTGCTCTCGGGACCTTCCCTCGGATCCTAGGTCCGCTCGTACGGGAGCACGGGCTCTTCGATTTGGAAACCGCGGTTCACCGGATGACTGGTGCGAGTGCGGACCGCTTTGGCATCCGCGATCGCGGCGTGCTGGCTTCGGGCAAGGCCGCCGACGTCGTCGTCTTCGACGCAGAGCGGATCACCGACACTCCACCCGAGGGCAAGCAGCCGGCCGGAGGCCCACTCGGGATCGAGCACGTCTTCATCAACGGCGAGCACGCGGTGAAGGCGGGAGCGTACCAGTCTGGTGTGCGCGCCGGCCAGGTGATCCGACCGTAGTCTACCGGCCTAGGGCACGAGAAAGCCCACCTTCGTAGTCGCCGCGTCCTTTGGGGCACCACTACCGACCTGCTTGATCAGTCGTCGTCGGGGGTATGCGGCGCGATGGACCCCACAACTTCCAAGCCGGACACGCACCGCTCACCCACCCGTCGGGTCCAGATGACGCGCGCGCGTTTATAGATCATTCGGCCCGTGTGAGTCGTGATGCGCAGATCGCACAGCTTGCCCGCGGAGAGCCAGTCGTCGAGCGAGAGCTGGATGCCGGTGCCGCTTACATTGAGGGCCGAGGCGATCCCTTGGATCGGAGACAAGATCTCGATCTCCGCATCCGAAGGCCGACGGTGCGCGCGACGCCGTTCGTCCCCCCCAACAGCGGGGCGAACCTCGGAGTTCTTTTCGGTCGGAGGCGGCGGATTCGAGTGTCTGCGATCCTTAGAGCTCATGCTTCCCACGGAGTCACCTGGTTAAGACGACGACACAGAGTAGCATCTAGAGCCGCATCATGCGGACCTCAACGGCGATTGTGATGTTAGGAATCAAGCCGGACGTTTTTCACTAGGATAGTTTCTCCCGTAGAGCTTCATACGGCGTTTTCCCGCCG
>CAMYJN010000715.1 GCA_947258625.1 uncultured Polyangiaceae bacterium
GCGACGCGAGAGTTCTGCGGACGGGGCGCCTTGCAAAGGTGGCCGGAAGGACAGCGAGCAGGGGCCACGCAAGGCGCCCCTCGGAGCTCGCGCCAATCGGCCGGTGTTGCTGTCATGGCCGCTTGTCACTCACACGCCGCCGAACCCCCACATCGCGCTTTTTTCCGCGCCCCTCCATTCATATCCAGTTGTGTAAAAGGGTGGTACTGGAGCCCCCCACAAGACGGCAGGCGGCAGCGCGAGCCCGAAGGGCGAAGCCCGGCGCGAACGCGCCGGCAAGGCAGAGCGAAGCGAATGCCGCGCCAGGGAGGATTACGGGTGGGGGTGGGCGGGCGGTGTAACTAAACCAAACCACCCAACCCGCCAACCCTCCGGCTGCCCAACACCCGCGGCAGCGCGAGCCCGAAGGGCGAAGCCCGGCGCCAGAGGCGCCGCCAAGCCCAAGCGAAGCAAAGGGCGCGGCAGGGAGGACTACGGGTGGGGGTGGGCGGGCGGTGTAACTAGACCGACACCGACGCCGCCGTCCCCTTTTTCCGTTTTTCGCGTAGAAATGCTACAAAAGGGGCCGCTCGCAGGCGCGTTGCCGCACTGCACGAGGGGAATGGGAGGGAGAGCGTGATGGAGACGAATAACCCAAGGATGTTCAACTGGGGTTGGGTTGTGATTTTGGCGGCTTTCGCGTTGGGGGCAGCTTCGAGCGTCTCCGCGCAGGGTGCGCAGATCGACCTCAATCAGTTCCGACCGGCCGAGCTCGCGACTGACGGCTTTGCAACGAGCACGCCCGACGCCCAAGGCCATGCGCGCTTCGGTTTTCAGGTCTGGCTCGACTACTCCGATGATCCGCTGGTGGTCGATGGCCAGAAGGTCGTTCATCAGCAGATGACCGGGCACCTGATGTTGAACATCGGTCTGGCGGATCGGATCGTGCTCTACGTGGACATGCCCTACCACTTCATCATCCAGGAAGGGGACGGGGTCAGTACCCCTCCCACGCCGGCCAATATGAAGCCTTCGAACCTCGGTGATCTCTACTTCGGCGGTCGATTTAACTTCTTCGGAACGCGCGACGACGTGTTCCAAATCGGCGCCCAGGCCACGCTTACGATCAACACGGCTTCGCTGGCCAGCAGCCGGCAGTCCTTCGCGGGTCAGGCCGACCAAAAGCCCTACCTCGGCGGCTGGTTCGAGCTCCTTCTCAACTTCAACGCGGGCGACTACGTGCGGATTCCCATCCAAGCAGGCTACAAGATCGGCCCCGAGCGTCTCGTTGGCAGTACCACCACACCGTACTTCGTCGGAAACGAGTTCACCTATGGCGGCGGTGTCTTGATCATGCTGGGTAGCGACCATTTCATGATCTCGGGCGAGGTTTTCGGCCGAACCGCCGCGAATCCCACCGTGAATATGTGGTCGAAGAACGAGACCCCCCTCGAGGTGCTTGGTGGCTTCAAGTGGCTTCCAGACTTTGGGTTCACGCTCGGCGTGGGCGGCAGCGCGGGGGTTACGGCCGGTTATGGCGCGCCCGATTGGCGCGTCTTCGCGATGCTCGGCTATACGATGCCGGCGGACGAGAAGGCGCCGGACGCCGACGGGGACGGCATCCCGGACGAGCTCGACCAATGCCCGACCGAGGCGGAAGACGAGGACGGCTTCCAAGACGACGACGGTTGTCCGGACTTGGATAATGACGGAGACGGCATTTCCGACGCCAACGACAAGTGTCCGGATGGCGCCGAAGACATCGACGGCTTCGAAGACAAAAACGGCTGTCCAGACCCGGACAACGATGGTGACGGAATTCTCGACGCGGACGACCAGTGTCCGAACGACGCGGGAGCGCCCGAGAACAACGGCTGTCCAGACCCGGATCGCGATGGCGACGGCGTCCCGGACCGCGTTGACAACTGCCCAGACGACCCCGGCACGGTGGAGAATCAGGGCTGCCAAGGGAAGCAGCTCGTCGTCATCGGTGCGGGGAAGCTCGAGATTCTCGAGAAGGTCTACTTCAAGTCCGGAAGCGCCAAACTACAAAGGCGCTCCTGGGCACTCCTCGACAACGTCGCGGCAGTGTTGATCGCTCACCCGGAGATCAAAAAGATCCGAG
>CAMYJN010000716.1 GCA_947258625.1 uncultured Polyangiaceae bacterium
GTGTTTGATCATCATCGGCTCGAACCCGGCGGTCTCCCGCTCGAGCTTCATGCAGCTACCGGACCCCGTTCGTCGCCTGCGCGGCATCGAAGGCCGGGGCGGCAGGGTCTTTAACGTGAACCCGCGTCGGACCGAAACTGCGAAGCAGCTCGGGTCGCAGGTGTTCATTCGTCCCGATACCGACGTCTATTTCTTGCTGAGCTTTCTCCACGAGGTCCTCCGCAGGGATGCGATCGCGCACGAGCGGGTGAACCGATACATGAAGGGGCTCGAGCCGCTTCGTGCCGTTGCGGAGGCCTGGCCGCCGGAACGCAGCGCAGAGGTGACCGGCATTGCTGCCGAAACGCTTCGCTCGATGGTCGATGCCTATCTCGAGGCGGATGGCGCGGCGATTTTCCTTTCCACGGGGGTCAATCAGGGCAGTCATGGGACCCTCGCGTTCTGGATTCAAGAAACGATCAATGCGGTCACCGGGAACCTCGACCGGCTCGGCGGCACGATCGTCGGTCACGGCTTCATTAAGAACTTCCCGAAGCATGCGCGCAGAGGCGGTCATACGATGCGCAAGGATCTGTCGCGCATCGGGCAGCTCCCGTCGGTGGCCGACACGTTTCCTGCAGGGCTCATGGCAGACGAGATTCTCACTCCGGGCGAAGGGCAGGTGCGGGCGCTGTTCTGCCTTTCGGGCAATCCACTGTTGACGGTGCCCAACAGCAACGGGCGCCTCGAAAAGGCATTGCAAGCGCTCGAGCTCCTCGTCGTGATCGACATCTTCCGCAATGAGACCGCCAATCACGCGCACTACATCCTTCCCGGAAGCAGCGCGCTGCAGCGCCCGGACTTGCCGTTCGTGTTTCAGTCTTTGATGGGTGTCCAGCCTATTCCATACGTGCAGTTCACCGATGCGCTCCTGCCTCTGGAGGACGAGCAGCGCGATGAGACCATGATCCTACTGCAGCTCGCCCGCGCGTGTGGCTCGACGCTTTTCGGATCTCGGGTCGCGAACGGATTCCTCGGTGCCTGGAGCAGCGTTGGGGATCTTCCTGGAATCGGGAGTCGCGTTGGACTGACGCCGGAGCGACTCCTGGGCTTGATGGCGCGCGCGTTTCGTGTGGGCTCGCTTCGCGGCCTTCGCAAGGATCCCCATGGACGCTTGCTCGAGCCGAACAAAGGAGACGACTTCCTGGGGCGACGCGTCGTGACAGAAGATGGGCTGGTCGATTTGGCGCCCGACGAATTCGTTGCGGCAGCTAGGGAGCTGGAAACCGCGTTCGAGGCGGAGCGGGCGCAGCGCGGCAAGCTCAAGCTGATTAGCAAGAGGGAGACGCACAGCCACAACAGCTGGATGCACAACTTCCCGCGCTTCGTCGAGGGCAAGCGCTCGACGAACTACCTCTACATGAATCCGGAAGATGGCGTCAGAGTGGGCGTCGAGTCTGGGGCTATGGTCGAGGTGCGCAGCAGTGTCGCGTCGGTGCGGCTGCCCGTTCAGCTCACGGACGAGATGATGGTCGGTGCGGTGGCCCTCCCGCACGGATGGGGACACCAGGCGGCCGACGGTCTGAGCGTCGCAAGCGAGACGACCGGGGTGAACGTGAACCTATTGGCGGCCGACGGACCCGATGCGCTCGAGTATTTCTCGGGAATGGCGAAGCTGAACGGGATTTGGGTCGAAGTCGTAGCCGTCTAACCACGACCAGTGCACGAAACAACACGGCACTCCTGGCAACGATCAGCCACACGATCGGAGAACAGCTCGCGACGGGCGTGCTCGCGATTGGGACCCACTCGCCCCCTGATCCATAAGACGCCCCACGGCTAGGCTCGACCCAATCGCTGTGCTGCCCATCCCGAGCGGTTCTCCTATTGAATGGATATGGATTCAGGAGCGCGGCCGAACCCCCGCATCGCGTTTCGCCGCGCCCCTCCACACGGAGACAGGACCAATCACCTCCCCCAACGGCAGGCGGAAGCGCGAGCCCGCAGGGCGAAGCCCGGCGCGCATGCGCCGGCAAGGCAGAGCGAAGCGAATGCCGCGCCAGGGAGGACTACGGGTGGGGGTGGGCGGGGTGGTGTCAACAAGCCGTACCAGGCAACCCAC
>CAMYJN010000717.1 GCA_947258625.1 uncultured Polyangiaceae bacterium
TGCAGACCATGTACAGCTTCCAGCACTTTTAGCAAACTAACCCAACTTCGCGGATTCGCCCTCGAATTTGCCGAGTGCGAAAAATTTTTCCTTTGCGAATCAGTGCCCGGCCTGTGGATAAGCCCCGAAAACCCGCTGTAGTGCAGACCTTGCTTGTTTCCTCAGACTCTGATGTGCGGATAATGGGTGGCCATGTTTCTCCGTGCGACCAACCGCAAGAAGGATGGCAAGGTGCACCGCTACTGGAGCATCGTCGAAAATCGGCGCCTGCCCGGTGGTCGGGTCGTGCAGCGGCATGTGCTGTATCTGGGCGAGATCAACTCCTCACAGGAACGGGCGTGGCGCAAGTCGATCGAGGTGTTCGACGAGGACGCTGCGCAGACGCGTTCGCTATCGCTGTTTCCTGAAGATCGTATCGACGAGGCGCAGGTGGATGCGTCGGTCGTGCCATTGTGTCTGTCGCAGTTGCGCCTGTGTCGTCCCCGTATGTGGGGCGCTTGTTGGTTGACGCTGAAACTGTGGGAGCAGCTGGCGTTGGATCGCTTCTGGTCGGCGCGTTTGCCGACGAGCCGCAAGGGTACCCGCTGGGACCAAGTCCTGTTCGTGCTGGTCGCCTACCGGTTGCTTTCGCCGGGCAGCGAATGGCGGCTGCATCGGCACTGGTTCGAGCAAAGCGCCCTGGCCGATCTGCTCGGTGCTGACGCGGGCTTGGCGGAGAGCCACAAGCTGTATGCGTGTCACGACAAGCTGCTGGCCCACAAGACGGCGTTGTTCGATCACCTGGTGGCGCGTTGGCGGGATCTGTTCAACGTCGAGTTCGACGTGCTGCTCTACGACCTGACTAGCACCTACTTCGAGGCCAACCCGCCGTTTGGCGACGACGACAAGCGCCGCTTCGGGTATTCGCGTGACAAGCGCCCCGACTGCGTGCAGGTGGTCATTGCCCTGGTGGTCACCCCCGAGGGCCTGCCGTTGGCCTATGAAGTGTTGCCCGGTAATACCGCGGATAAGACCACGCTGCGCGATTTTCTTGATCGCATCGAACACCAGTATGGCAAGGCTCGAAGGGTCTGGGTGATGGACCGCGGTATCCCGACGGAAGACACGCTTGAGCAGATGCGCACCGCCGATCCGCCGGTGCATTACCTGGTCGGCACACCCAAGGGGCGGTTGACGCGCCTGGAAAAAGACCTGATCGGCAAGCCCTGGCAGGCAGCCCGGCCGGGTGTGCAGGTCAAGCTCCTACCCCAGGATGACGAGCTGTACGTGTTTGCCGAAAGCGCCGATCGGGTCGCCAAGGAACGCGCGATGCGTCAGCGCCAACTCAAGCGGCTGTGGGCACGTTTGAAACAGCTCTCGGCGATGACCCTCACCCACCAAGAGCTGCTGATGAAGCTCGGGGCCGCGCGTAGTCAGTATCCGACCGGTTGGCGCTTGGTCGACGTACAAGTCGATAAACAAGACCCACACTTTACCTATCACCTCAAGCGCGACAAGCTCAGACAGAGCCGCCGTCGCGAGGGCCGCTATCTACTGCGCACCAACCTCACCGGCAGCGACCCCGCCGAGCTGTGGCGTTACTACCTACAGCTCACCCAAGTCGAAGAGGCCTTCAAGAACCTCAAAGGGGATCTGGCGATCCGGCCGATCTATCACCAGCGCGAGTCACGGATCGAGGCGCATATCTTCATCGCCTTCCTGGCCTATTGCCTGCACGTTACCTTGGCGCAGCAACTGCGCCCGCATGCGCCGGGCCTGACGCCGCGCAGCGTGCTGGAAAAATTCGCCGCGGTGCAGATGATCGATGTCGAGATACCGACCACCGACGGTCGCGCCATCCAGCTGACGCGCTACACCGAACCGCCCAAGGAACTGAAGCTGCTGCTCGAGCGGCTGCGCCTCGACCTGCCCGCTCAGCCACCACCAAAAATCACCGCGACTCAGGCCACAGCCGCCACCCCTGTGTAGTGCAGACCTTTGGGGGTCGGGTGTATACCGATCAATACCTTAGCGTCATCGATACGCCGAATCCGCGAAGTTGGGTTAACCTGTATCGGTATATTTTGATGTTCAACTGCATACTTGCCGGCATCGCCGGC
>CAMYJN010000718.1 GCA_947258625.1 uncultured Polyangiaceae bacterium
TCGTGATGGGTGTCGCTTCGGGTATGCCCTGCGACCCCGAGCTGCTCGAGCTCCTGATGAAGTACAAGAGCGGCGATGCCCACTGGCAGGCGACCCTCATCGGCCGCGAAGAGATCTGGGAGACGCATCAGCGGGCTGCAGAGCTCGGCGGCATGCTCCGAACCGGCGTCGAAGACACCTTCTACCTGCCGAACGGTGATAAAACGACGGGGAACGGGCAGCTGATCGAAGCGCTGGCCCAGTGCGCGCGCAACGCAGGGCGCGAGGTCGCTTCGCCTGCGGAAGCCCGAGAGATGCTGGGCTTCAACTAGGGTTCGAGATTGTCAGTCGCTGAAGCCGGAGGTAAAGACCAGCCATGGCCAATAAGGTGTATCCAGACGCGACCTCCGCCCTCGATGGGCTGCTCAGCGACAACATGACGGTGATGTCCGGCGGTTTCGGCCTGTGCGGAATCCCCGAGGCGCTGATCGAAGCCGTTGCGAAGTCGGGCGTAAAAGGCCTGACGGTGATCTCGAACAACGCGGGCGTCGATGGCATCGGCCTTGGCGTGATGCTGGAAACGCGGCAGATTGTGAAGATGGTCTCGTCGTACGTCGGGGAGAACAAACTGTTCGCGAAGCAGTTCCTCGACGGTGATCTGACGGTGGAGTTCAACCCACAGGGCACCTTGGCGGAGCGGATTCGCGCTGGTGGCGCCGGAATTCCTGCGTTTTTCACGAAGACCGGCGTCGGAACCTCGGTCGCCGAGGGCAAAGAGGTCCGCGAGTTCGACGGCGAGCCGTACGTCATGGAGCGGGGCCTCGTCGCGGACCTGGCCATCGTGCATGCGTGGAAGGGCGATACTGAGGGAAATCTCATCTACCGAAAAACCGCGCGGAACTTCAATCCCATGATGGCGACCGCCGGAAAAATGACGGTCGCCGAAGTCGAGCAGCTCGTCGAGCCCGGCGAGCTCGCGCCCGATCAGATCATGACGCCGGGCATCTACGTCGATCGCATCATCCACTACCCAGCTCCCTCGAAGCACATCGAGCAACGGACCACGCGCCCGCGCGTTTGAGGAGAGAACGATGGCTTGGACCCGCGACCAAATGGCTGCACGCGCCGCTCGAGAGCTTCGCGACGGATTCTACGTGAATCTCGGCATCGGCATCCCGACCCTGGTGTCGAACCACATTCCGGCGGGGATGACCGTCCAGCTACAGAGCGAAAACGGCATGCTCGGGATGGGCCCATTCCCGTACGAGGGAGACGAAGACGCCGACCTGATCAACGCCGGTAAGCAGACGGTGACCGAGCTTCCAACCACGAGCTTCTTTTCGAGCGCCGAATCGTTCGCAATGATTCGCGGCGGGCACATCAACCTCTCGATTCTCGGAGCGATGCAGGTCGCGGACAACGGCGACCTGGCCAACTGGATGATCCCCGGCAAGATGGTGAAGGGAATGGGCGGCGCCATGGACCTAGTCGCGGGCGTTCCGCGCGTCGTCGTCGTCATGGAGCACACGGCGAAAGGCAAGCCGAAGCTGCTGAAGAGTTGCACACTGCCCCTGACCGGCACCCATGTCGTCGACCTGGTGATCACCGACCTCGGCGTCTTCGAAATCGACAAAAAGGGCGGCGGAGGAATGACCCTGGTCGAGCTCGGGGACGGCGTAACGGTCGAGCAAATCACCGAGAGCACCGAAGCCGACTACAGCCTCGCTCCGGGCCTCTAGCCGAAGAGCCACAAGACCAAGCCGACGTAGAGGCCCATGCCGATCGCCAGGATTGCAGTGTAGCCCGCGATCTGGCGAGCCTTGAGGCCGGTGATCGCGAGCAGCGGCAGGGCCCAAAACGGCTGTAAGAGGTTCGTCCACTCGTCGCCGTAGGCAAATGCCATGACCGTGCGCGCGGAATCGAGGTCGAGGGCGGTGGCGCTGGTCAGAAGCACGTCGCTTTGAAGCGCCCATTGGCCTCCGCCCGAGGGCACGAAGAAGTTCACGAGGCCCGCACTCAGGAAAGTCAGCAGTGGAAACGTCGTGGTGGAGGCAACGGATGCCATTGCCGACGAAAGCCGCTCGATCATCCCGCTTGCCTGCATCACGCCGAGGAT
>CAMYJN010000719.1 GCA_947258625.1 uncultured Polyangiaceae bacterium
AGCCGATTGGTCACGGCCTGGACCTGGGCAAACTCCTCCTCGTACATCACCATCTGGGGGCTTGCCATGTTCTGAGCCGTGCTCCTTCGCCTTCTTCAGTGCTATGAGTTCCTAGCAGAGCCCTAGTCACCGGTAAAGATTTCCGGCCCCACCACTCCCAGCATAACAGGCCGTCACTATAGGCAAAATCGATGCTTCGTTTCCTCTTCCGCTTGTTCAGGAATCTACTGTGCGTGCCGCTCCTACCGCTGTGGGCGATCGCCCGATGGCTATCGCGACCGAGGGGCCGCTGGATCGTCGTGCGCCTCAAACCACGCCTCGTGGAGGCGCGTCAGCCCGTGCCGTGGCTCCGCAGGCTTCTCGACGCGGACACGCTCCGGCGCACGTCGTCCCTTGCCGCCGTTCGCAGGCTCGCTGACTATGCGATCAGGGATCCTCGAATCGAAGGGGTCGCATTCGTCTTGCCGCCGCTCCAAGGAGGCTGGTCGGTGTGTTCTGGCCTTCGCGAGCAGATCCTCCGCCTCCGAGATGAAGGCAAGCAAACCTGCGTGCTCCTGCCGCGGGGCGGAGGGCACCGAGAGGTGTACATCGCGTCCGCCGCGGAGCGGATCTATCTGGCGCCGCAGGGGACGGTCACCCTTTTCGGCCTCTCCGCGCAGTCGCACTACATGAAGCCCATGCTCGATCGCATCGGCGTCGAGGTCGAGCCGTTCGCCCGCAAGCAATACAAGACCGCCGCCGAGCGATTGAGTCGTGAATCGATGAGCGAACCGCAGCGCGAACAGGTTCAAGCCCTCATCGACGGACACACCGCGGCGCTTCTCGACGCGCTCTCCCAACGCATCGGTACGACGCCAGAACAAACACGGGCGCTCTTTGAAGCAGCCGTCTTTCGTGGTCAGAGCGCGATCGACGCGCGACTGGTCGACGCGCTTGCGTACGAAGATGAGCTGCCCGAGAAGCTCGGCCTTGCGGACGAAAGGAAAAAGAAGACCGGTTTGATCGAGGCCGGCCGATACCTCGCATTCAAAGAAGCAAGGCTGTTTCGTCCTTTGCGACGCGAGCCGTACATCGCAGTGGTCACGGTCAAGGGCGCCATCTCGGAGTCCGGCGCTCCAATGGGCCGGCGGGGCTCCATCGTGGCGGCTCTGCGTCAGGCGCGGGAGGACCGTCGAGCGCTCGGTGTCCTTCTTTGGGTCGACTCGCCGGGTGGTTCGGCGGAGGCCTCCGACTTGATTCACCGCGAGGTCGTCCGCGTCCGGGAAAAGAAACCGGTCGTCGCGTACTTCGGTGAGGTCGCCGCCAGCGGCGGCTACTACGTCGCTGCACATGCAAACGCGATCGTTGCCCAGCCTCTCGGCCTGACTGGCTCGATCGGAGTGGTCTCGGCGCGCTTGCTGGCCTCCCAGCTTCTCGACCGTGTTGGCATTCGTACCGAAGTGCTCCGGACCGGGCCCCACGCCGACATCTACTCGCCTCATCGCCCGCTGACCGACGAGGAGCGCAGCCTGATGAACCGCGAGCTCGACGCCTTTTACGAATCCTTCGTCGCGCTCGTCGCGGACGGCCGGGGGCGCACCGTCGACGAAATCGAGCCACTGGCCCGAGGCCGCGTCTGGCTGGCGGCGGATGCCCATCGTCACGGGCTGGTCGACCGGCTCGGTGGCATGGACCGCGCCCTCGAGCTCCTCAAAGAAAGCATCGACGTGCCTCCACGGCTGCGGGAACGGCTGCGCCCGATGGTGATGGCCAGCTACCGTCTCGAGCCCCCGCCACCGGCGGCTCTGCTTCGCCTCGATGGCTCCGTGTTCGAGGGCCTGCGGGATCTGGCCTTCCTGCTCTCCGAGAGTCCGGCGGTTCTCTACCACGCGATTTCCATCCCCCGGATACGCTGAGCCGCCGAAATTACGCTTTCGTTCGAGGGTCGTTTATCGTGGGAGCGGGGAGGGACCGATGAAGGCAAAGCAGATTACTCTGGCCCTAGTGCTCGGGGTCATCCTCGGCTGCGGGGGCTCTCAGAAGCCGAAAGCCGGTCCGCTGCCCGAGGGAGCGACCTTCTACGGGGTCTGGCAGTCACCACAGTACGGCAACATGC
>CAMYJN010000720.1 GCA_947258625.1 uncultured Polyangiaceae bacterium
GAGACGCCGGCCACTACTTTGCGCGTTCGAAAGGAAAGCGAGGCGGTGAGGTGTCGGTGAAGCTCGGATACGGCCTGCGACGGTCGAGCTGCTTTTGAAACACCTGGGGCTTCGACGTTGGCAATTCGCAGCGGCCGCGCTCGCAGACGTAGGCCGTGCTCTTGCCCGCCATCGCCCTTTTGGCTTCGAGCCAGGGAATCGTGGACTCTTGTTGGCTCGCTTCAGCGTCCGTGAGAACGGTAAACGCTTTGTTGGGCACGAACGACTTCCGAAGCTGAGCGTCGAGCACGCTCGCCTCTTCCCGGCTGGCCGGAGCGATCAATGCAACCTCCAGAACGGTGTCGTAATAGCGATCGAGGGCCACCAAGAGCAGCGGAAAGCCCGTCGGTGAGCGGGTCACCTGAAATGCCAGCCACGCGAACAGGCGCTCGGCCCTCCGCCGCCATTTTGGGTCCCCAGTGAAATCGTGAAGGCGGAGAAGGTTATTGGCAGCAACGGAGTTCCCTGATGGAACGGCGCGGTCATAGGCCGGCTTTTCCCGCACGAGAAGCACTTCGCCATCGGCCGCGGTCAAGTAGTAGCCGCCGGTTTGCTCGTCGAGATAGCGCAAGTCTTGATCGGTCTGAAGCTCGACCGCGCGTTCGATCCACGCTGCGTCACCGGTCGCTTCGTAGAGATCGAGGCAGGCGGCCACGATGAAGGCATAGTCATCGAGAAACGACGCGCTGCCCTTCTTCCCCTCGCGATAGGTCCGCACCAGCGCTCCACCTTCGGCTCGCATTTGCGCGAGCACGAATCCCACGGCCCGTGCTGCAACTTCGACGTACCGCGCTTCTGCGAGCATCCAGCCTGCTTTCGCAAAAGCGGCGCCCATCATGCCATTCCAGGCGGCGATGATTTTCTCGTCACGGATGGGCGGCGGGCGCGAAGCCCGCGCGTCGTAGAGGGTGGATCGCGCGCTGCGGATGATTTCGCCGACTCGCTTGGGAGCGAGACCGAGCTCGGACCCAAGCTCTTGGTCGGCCTTGACGCGATGAAGGATGTTTCGACCTTCGAAGTTGCCGCGCTCGGTCACGCCAAATGCCGAAGAAACGACCGCTGCGTCGCCGGCGCCGAGCAGGCGTTCGAGCTCGCCGGGCGTCCAGGTGAAGAACCAGCCTTCTTCGTCGTGCCCGCTCGGAGTCGGGCTGTCCGCATCGGTCGCCGAATAGAAGCCGCCTTCGGGAGAGGTCATCTCGCGGGCGACGTAGTCGAGAATCTCGCGGGCGACGCGCTTATAGGCCGAATCGCCCGTGTGCTGCCAGGCCTCGAGATAGACGACGGCGAGCTGCGCGTTGTCGTAAAGCATCTTCTCGAAGTGCGGGACAAGCCACTGGGCGTCGGTGGAGTAGCGGTGGAAGCCGCCCCCGACCTGGTCGTAGATCCCGCCGGCGGCCATTTTGTCGAGCGTGGTCGCCACCATCGCGGTCGCACCTGGGTCACGCGTTCGGCGCGCATATCGCAAGAGCAACGAAAGCCTCGAGGGCTGCGGGAATTTCGGTGCACCACCAAACCCGCCGTCGACCGGGTCGAACATCCTGCCGAGGTTCTGCGCGGCCACGGCGATGACCTTGTCGCTTGGAACGCCGGGCCCAGGCTTGATCGACGCCGCTTGCTCGACGCGCTGACTGAGCTCTTGGGCGCGCGCGACGACCTGCATGGGCTCGTTTTTGTATAGGCTCAGCATGTCGGCAAGGATGTCGATCAGCCCGGCGCCGCTGCCGCGGAACCCTTTTCGAGGAGGGAAGTAGGTGCCGCCGAAGAACGGCTCCTTGTGGGGCGTCATGATGATGGTCATCGGCCATCCACCGCGTCCGGTGAGAATGGTGACCGCCGTCATGTAGACGCTGTCGATGTCCGGACGTTCCTCGCGGTCGACCTTGATCGCGATGAAATGACGATTGAGATAGGCTGCGATCTCCTCGTCTTCGAAGGATTCGCGCTCCATCACGTGGCACCAGTGACAGGTCGAATAGCCCACCGAGAGGAAGATCGGCTTGTTCTCCCGCTTGGCCCGCTCGAAGGCTTCGTCCGACCAAGCGTACCA
>CAMYJN010000721.1 GCA_947258625.1 uncultured Polyangiaceae bacterium
GACCGCACCAATTACTTCGAGACCCTGCCCTCGAACGAGCTCGCCCTGGGGCTCTGGCTCGAAGCGGACCGAATGCGATCGCTGGCGATCACCCAGGAGAACTTCGAGAACCAGCGGATGACCGTCATGGAAGAGCGCCGCCAGCGAATCGACAACCAGCCATACATCCCGAGCATGCTGCGCATCAACGAGCTGGCGTACGGCGATTACTGGCCCTACGCGCACTCGACGATCGGCGACATGCAGGACCTGATCGATGCGCCGCTCGAAGCCGTCCAGGATTTCTTCGATACGTACTACGCGCCAAACAACGCAGTCCTGAGCATCAGCGGCGACTTCAGCCCCGAGGAGGCGATGCAACTCGTCCAGACATACTTCGGCGAGATCCCGGCGCGTGAGACCCCGGCGTTCGTGGAGCCGGCCCCGCCCGTTCAGAACGCAGAGCGCACCGAGACGATGTACGACGCCAACGCGACCCTTCCCGCGTTCCATTTTGCGTACCACATCCCACCGAACCGATCTCCCGATCACTACGCGCTCGAGATTCTCGCCCTGGTGCTTGGCGACGGCGAATCGAGCCGGCTCTACCAATCCCTCGTGAAAGAGAAAGAGATCTGCCAGGACATCGCCATCGGGACGGATGACCGACGCGGTCCGGATCTATTCTCGACCTGGGCGGTGATGGCGAGCGGGCACGCGCCCAAAGAGGCGCAGGATGCGATCTTGGCCGAGCTCGCGGCGATCGCCGACAAAGGCGTGACGGATCGCGAGCTCGAAAAGGCCAAGAACCGAATTCACGCAGCGTTCGTCTTCGGCCTCCAGTCGAACATGTCGCGCTCGCAGCGACTTGCCGAATACGAGCTCTACTGGGGCGATGCGAACCTGCTCAAGTTGGAGCTCGACTACTACGTCGCGGTGTCGGCCGAGGACGTCAAGCGTGCGGCGGGCACTTATTTCGGGGCGAGCCAACGCACGGTGCTCAACGTCCAGCCCGGCACAGCCCCCGATTCGGAGGAGAAATGATGACCTGGCATCGATTCGGTTTTGCCGTCGTTGCCCTAGGCGGTGCGCTGGTCGTAGCAGCGTGCAGTGGTGCCAAGGGCAGCGGCACCGGCGGGCCTCAGTCCGCCAAGGATGCAAACGCCCAGGCGCAGCCTGAACGTCAGTCTCCGCCGGCACCGACCGAGGCCAAAGACATGTCGCTCCCGCCCGTGCACATCGCCGAGCTCAGCAATGGCCTGCAGGTGAACACGATTGTCGCCGACCAACTCCCGGTCGTGTATGCAACGCTCGTCGTGCGCAGCGGCGCCGAATCCGACCCGGCGAAGCTTCCGGGGCTGTCGGGGCTGGTCGCCCAGATGCTCAAGGAAGGCACCACGAAGCGCTCGGGTGCCAAGGTCGCCGAGGAGATCGAGTTCCTGGGAGCCGACCTCTGGGCCAGCTCGGACGAAGAGAACACTTATGTCGGCGTTCGCGCGCTCACCGAGCAATTCGATCGGGTCATGGGCATCCTGGCTGAGGTCGCTGGCACACCTGCATTCAGCGCCGCCGAGCTCGCTAAGCTCAAGCGGCGCGAGCTCGATCGCTTGGCGCTCTCCGAACGGGAACCGAGTTACATCGCGCGCCGCACGTTCTACCGACAGCTCTACGGCAAGCATCCTTACGGAACGGTCGACACCAACCCGCAGGCGGTGAAGAGAGTGCGGCGCCAGGACCTGGCGCGCTGGCATCGAGAGCACTTCTTGGGCAAGAACGCGTTCTTAGTGGTTGCAGGCGATGTCGACCCCGACCGGGTCGAGGAGGCGGCGCAAAAGACGCTCGGCTCTTGGAAGGCAGGCAAACGGGCAGTACCGACGTACACCGAGCCGCCGCGGCCCACCGATCGACATATCTTGGTCGTCGATCGACCCGGCTCGGTGCAATCGGTGATCTACCTCGGGAATCTCGCGATCGCGCGTGCCAACCGGGAGTGGATTCCGCTCGTCGTCGCAAACCAGGTCTTGGGCGGCTCGGCGGCGTCCAGGCTCTTCATGGACCTTCGCGAAAAGCGCAGCCTTACCTACGGCGCGTACAGCGCGATTAGCG
>CAMYJN010000722.1 GCA_947258625.1 uncultured Polyangiaceae bacterium
GGAACCGACTCGCCGAAGAAGACCACATCGGGCTTGAGCACGCCGCCGCAGCGCGCGCAGTCCGGGACGACGAACGATTCGAAGTCCTGCCGTGAGAGCTTTGTGTCCCCGTCGGGCGCGTGCCCGCGCACATCCGCCCGCCAGCCCCGGTTCGCATCCTGAAGCTGCTGCTGAAATGCCTCGCGGGGCACGATCTGTCCGCAGCCGAGGCAGCGAACACGGTGAAGGACGCCGTGAAGGTCGATGACCTGACGGCTACCCGCCCGTTGATGAAGCCCGTCCACGTTCTGTGTGACGAGGCAGGAGACATGGCCCCGATTCTCCAATGCGCTGAGCGCGCGGTGGGCCGCGTTCGGCGTCGCGCGGGAGATCCGCTGCCACCCGCTGAAGCTTTGGGCCCAGTAGCGCTGACGGTTGCCGAGCTCGCGCACAAACTGCGCGTACCGCATCGGCTCTCTGTGCTTCCATTTCCCGTCATCGTCCCGGTAGTCGGGAATCCCGGAGGCGGTGCTGCAGCCGGCTCCGGTGAGAATCGTGGTTCTGGGGTGCTGCGCGATGAAATCCGCGAGCCTCTGCGCGGACTCGCGGGCACGAAAGGAAACGGAGTCATTTTCTACCGCGCGCGTCATGTCGTTTCTATCGATCCGCAGTGGGGAGATGTCGCCGGATCGCGTCTCGAATGGCTTCGAAATCGGCGTTTGCGCGGGCGTCGGCGGGGTCCTCGCTCGGGAAGAAGACGGGCCCTGGGTGCACATGAACGAACCTGCCGCCCGGGTCGATGACGAAGCTCGCGGAGGTCGCTCGCCGACGGGTGCCGTCGAGCCACCACGATCGGAGCGTTGCCCAGTCGTGATCGTATGCAATGGGAAAGGTCACGCCGAGCTTAGCGGCATGCGCGACGACGCCCTTCCACGGGCGCTCGCTGCCGAGAGGCTTTGACTGGTAGAGACCCACGAAGGTCACCGGCGCGTCCTTCATCTCCACGGCTAGCTTCTGCATGGCCGGAAGGCTTGCGTCGCAGTAGGGGCAGGTGTCGGTCCAGAAGCGCACGACCAGCACGCGACCCCGAAGGTCATCGAGCCGCAGCGGCCTTGAGTTCGCCCACTCTGGGCCGGCGAGCCACTCCTTTGCCTGGGTGCCGAGAAGATCTCTTCCCGCAGCCTCGTTCTCCTCGGCTTCACGCTGCCGCATCGGCATCCGGTCGATGAGCTGAAACACGACCGCGGGCAGATCCGCCGTCTCCGAGGTCCACTGGCCCTTCACTCTGCCATCCTTCCCGATCAGGGTGACTCGACCTCGGGCCCGCCTTTCGATCTCAGGCGCGAGCCGGAGGCTGACCCGCGTCGGGGGCTTTGGGAACTGCTGGAGATAGCCCTGCTCTCCCTTTCGGAAGAGCACGAGATTTCGCTCTGACAAGGCGGTCGAGTGCTTGGCCCAATCCGCCCGATCGGAGGGTGTCTCTTTTGTGTCGAGTAGAATCACGCGATGCTTCCACCGGAGCGATTCGAGCGTCACGAGGTTGTCGGCCTTTGCCGAAACCACGAGCCAGTAAGCCACGATCAGCGAGGCCGCACCGAGGATGGTTCGCACCCGACCATCGTCGAGCCGGGCGGCCCCAAACGCAAGCCGGGCTGCGGCGTCGACCGTTTCTCCGGATCTCTGCTATACAAACCGCCGGATTGGAGGTCGGCATGACGCGACACGTGGTCTGCAAGGAGTCAGACCTTTCGGTGGGCCAGAAGAAGGCCTTCAAGGCCGGGGACACGAGCGTGCTCGTCTATCGTCTGGAGGACGGTGTCTACGCCACGCAGAACAGCTGCACGCATGTGTTCGCGCCGCTGACGAGGGGCAAGGTCGTCGATGGAGGGCGGATTCGCTGCCCCCTTCACCGCGCGGAGTTCGACATTCGCACCGGGGAGGTGTGCAAATGGGCGAACTTCCCGCCGGGAATTCAGCTTCTGAACGCGCTCCGCGGCGAGAAGGCGCTCAAGACCTACCCCGTCCTGGTGGAAGAGGGAAACGTCGTCGTCGAGGTCTGAGCGCAAGGCGGTTTCGGTCTTGTCGAGGACAGCGTCGTGAACCTCA
>CAMYJN010000723.1 GCA_947258625.1 uncultured Polyangiaceae bacterium
TCTATGCAGACCTCGTCGTCGCACGGTTGGTCGAAGCCGTTGAGCGGCTCGAGCTCCTCCCCGCTCGGGCCGAATCGTACCTGAGCTCGCTGACCCACAGCTCCGCGAGATCATCGAATCTCCCTACCGAATTGTGTACCGCGTCTTCGACGAGAGGGTCGAGGTCCTCACGGTGTTTCGCGCTTCCCGTCTTTTGGGGTCAGCATTCGAAGGCTAGGTCACTCGTTCCAGACAACGCCCTCTGCACTAGAGGTGCGCGCCGCTGTGCCTGAGAGTCTCGGACGGCAGCTCGCCGAATAGACGTTTGTAGTCCCTCGCGAACTGCCCCATGTGCCAATAGCCCCATGCGTTGGCTACGTCGGCGATGCGAAGGTCTTTCGGCCCGGCGGCAAGCGCTTCCCGCACACCACCAAGGCGGCGCCGCGTGAGGTACGCCTTAGGCCCCATTCCAAAGCGCTCGCGAAATGCCCGATCGAGCGTGCGCCAAGGCACCCCCGTTTCCCGGCATATCTCGCTCACTCGGGTCGCTTCACCGCGATGATCTTCGATAAAGTCGATGGCGAGCTCGATGGCGCGTGCCCGCTGGTTGAATGTGCTCTTGTCGTCACATCCCGAATCTCCGAGCGCCGCGACAATGAGCTGAAGCGCGAGCTCCGACTCGCAATGTGAATCGAAACGCCCTGCTCCCGAGGCGAGCAGCCGGCGCAGCTGGGTGGTGAGCTCGCAGCTCGCTTGGGACGGCGCAAAGATGAGCCCCGCGCGCGTGTCCACCAGCTGCTCCGGCACCGGCATCCCGAAACTCGCAGACATCGTTTGCAGCCAGCTCTGCGCAACGGAGAGCGTAAGGCCCGTGAAGCCGTCCGGTGATACGCAGTCGAAGCCAGAGTCGCTGTTGAAGGACAAGATCCGCGGCGCGTCGATGTGCTGGCGGTGCCAGTCGAGCGGCCCGTTTAGCGGTATGCCGAAGCTCAGGGCCGCGCGAGGCGCAAAGCCACGCTGGTGATAGGCCCGGTCGAATCGAAAGCCCATGACCGTGGTCTGCGAGCCTGCCAGAACGCGAGCCTCGATCTCTGGGCCCCCCGAGTCGAGCTGCCGGAAGTCGATGTCCCAGCCGACTGCCCGACCGAAGGCGTTCACCTCGCAAAACCTTACGTTGCACGGGCTAGTCAGCGCGGCTTCGGTCGGCGCGGGCTCCGTCGGGGTCATCTGGCGAATTTTTGATGTGGTGGCGATGCCCAGTTCTCTAGCATCCGCCGCATGATGCATCGACTCATCGCGCTCCTGGCGCTGTCAGCGCTTTCCTGCACGAATGCGGCCGCTCGAGACAAAGAAGTTGTCCATGACGCCGAATACTACGTGCTCGAGGCCCAGAACGGCGAGCGCTGGGAGGTCGAGGACGGCGAGCTCGATCAGAAGCTCGACGAGCTTGCAAAGAAAAACGGGGGTCCGCCCAACATCATTCACATAATGTGGGACGACACCTCGTTCGGCGATGTGGGCATACCGGCAATCAGCAAGATCCGGGGTTTCGAATCTCCCAATATCGATCGGATGGCGGCAGAAGGAATCCTGTTCACGCGAATGTACACCGAGGTGGGTTGCACGCCGAGCCGCTCTGCGGTCATGACCGGACGCCTTGCCGTACGCAGCGCGACCTACGACATCGGGTTTCCGATTCACAACGAAGGCCTAAGCGGCAAAGAAGTGACGATGGCGGAGGTGTTGTCCGAGGTCGGCTACTCGACCGCGTTCTACGGCAAATGGCACCTCGGAGACATCGAGGAGAGCTACCCCCACAACCAGGGGTTCGATGAGACGCTGTTCACGCCGTACAACCAGGTTACCAGCATCCAGAATGCCACCGGTGAGGGCGCGAACGCGGTCCTCGGCCTAGTGGAGGAGATGCTACCACCCGACCCCTACAAGCTCGATGACACGGTGTTGCCGAAGGGATGGGTGCAGGCGATCGAGGGCAAGAAGGGCGAGGCGGGGCGCGAATGGAAGTCACCCGACCTCGAGAGCTTCCTCGCGATCGACCCGGAGTGTCACCGGCGCGCGTTGGACTTCATCGAAAAGAACTC
>CAMYJN010000724.1 GCA_947258625.1 uncultured Polyangiaceae bacterium
AACTACGCGCTGAGCGTCATCACCTCGCGTGCGCTGCCCGATGTGCGCGATGGGCTCAAGCCGGTGCAGCGGCGCATTCTGTACACGATGTACAACGAGCTTCGGCTTCGGAGCGACGTCAAGCATCGAAAGTCGGCGGCCATCGTCGGCGATGTGATGGGCAAATTTCACCCGCACGGGGATACCGCCATTTACGACGCCCTGGTTCGGATGGCGCAGCCGTTCGCGATGCGCGCACCGCTGGTCGACGGACGCGGCAACTTCGGTTCACCGGACGGCGATTCGGCCGCGGCGATGCGTTACACCGAGGCCCGGCTGCAGAAGCTGGCCGACGAGCTCCTGACCGAGCTTGCCAAAAAGACGGTGGCGTTTCGGCCGAACTACGATGGCCGGCTCTTCGAACCGGTCGTCCTGCCTGCGCGGTTTCCGAACCTTCTGGTGAATGGCTCGCAGGGCATTGCAGTTGGAATGGCAACCTCGATTCCACCTCACAATTTGTCGGAGGTGACAAAAGCCTGCGTGGCGCTCATCGACGGGGACCTCACGACCAAGCAGTTGATGAAATTCGTGAAGGGGCCCGACTTCCCGACGGGTGGCGAGCTCATCAGCAGCAGCAGCGAGCTGGCGACGGCCTATGAGAACGGACAGGGCTCCCTCAAGCTCCGCGGCGAATGGAAAACCGAGAAGCCCCGGAACGGCAACCCCACGATCGTGATTCGCTCGATCCCTTACTCGGTCGAGCGGAGCACCGTCGTCGAGAAGATCGCCGAGGTGATCATTGCGAAGAAGCTGCCGCTGCTCCTCGACGTGCGTGACGAGAGCACCGATGACTGCCGCATCGTCTGCGAGATGAAAAAGGACGCCGACCCGCAGCTCATCATGGCGTATCTCTACAAGAACACGCCGCTGCAGACCAACGTACAGGTAAACCTCACCTGCCTCGTTCCGACCTCGAACCCCGAGGTCGCCGCACCGCAGCGCATCGGCCTCAAGGCGATCCTTCGGCACTTCCTCGATTTCCGAATGGAGGTCGTCACCAAGCGGCTCGAGTTCGAGCTCGACCAGCTCCTCAAGCGCATTCACATCCTTCAGGGCTTCGTCATCGTCTTCGACGCGCTCGACGAGGCGATTCGGATCATTCGGAAATCAGAGGGCAAGCAGGACGCGGCCCAGAAGCTGATGAAACGCTTCGCCCTCGACGACCTACAGGTCGACGCGATCCTCGAGCTCAAGCTCTACCGCCTGGCAAAGCTCCAGATTCTCGAGATTCGCTCCGAGCTCGAGCAGAAACAAAAGGAAGCGCGCCGGGTGCAGAAGCTGCTCAAGAGTCCGGCCGCGCGGTGGAAGCTGGTGCGCGCCGAGCTTCAGGAGCTGGCCTCGAGCTACGCGGACCCGCGCCGCACTCGCATCAGCGCCAAGCTCGATGAGCCCGAGTTCGATGTCGAGGCGTTCATCGTCGACGAGGACGCGATGGTCGTCGTCACCGAGCAGGGCTGGGTCAAACGTCAGCAGCGCGTCAAGGACGTGGCGTCGACTCGCGTGCGAAAGGGCGACCGGGTGCTGGCGGTGCTCGCGGGGTCGACCAAGAGCACGGTGGCGTTCTTCAGCAGTCATGGTGTCTGTTACGTGAGCCGCATCGTCGACATTGCGGCCACGACCGGTCACGGCACGCCGCTGCAGACCATGTTCAAGATGGCCGACGGGGAGCGCATCGTCGGTGCGATGGGCTTCGACCCTCGTTTCTTGGAGGTGCCACCGGTGGAAGAGGGGTCCGAGGAGCCCGAGGAGCCGTATGCCATCGCCGTCACGCGCGGCGGGCTCGCCCTGCGATTCTCGCTTCGCGCCCATCGAGACCCGTCGACACGTTCGGGCCGCAAGTTCACGCGACCGAAGCAGGGGGACGAAGTGATCTACGTCGCGCCCGTCTTTGCCGAGGATTGTGTGGCCTGCGTGACGAGGCAACGCCGCGCCCTGATTTGCGAAGCCGATGATGTTTCGCTCTTGGCCGGTGCGGGCCGCGGCGTGATGCTCATCAAGTTGGCCAAGGACGACGAAGTCTTGGCCGCGAGGGTGCTGTC
>CAMYJN010000725.1 GCA_947258625.1 uncultured Polyangiaceae bacterium
ACCGGTCGGAAAGGCCCTGCTATCGCGGGAGCTGGGCGACGAAATCACGGTCCGCCGCCCAAAGGGCGAGGTGACCTGCGAGATCATCGAAGTGCGTAACACGCCGCCAGCCTGAGAACGCTCGGCGCTGTCGAGAGAGCGCCCCGGGCGGCTTAGACGTCGAAGAGCCTAGTTCTGGGTCCCAAGGACCACGATGACGCAGTGCGCAAATATGCAGTTCTTTCGCCGAGATCATCGATGGCGCATGAGTTGCACGGTCACTCGCCGGTGTCACTCTTCGGTGATCCGAGGGCGGCAAACTAGATCCGAGAAAACTCGGGGCGTGGGGCAGGCGTCTCACGCTGGCACAGAAGCTGTTTATGCGCAGCGTGCTCCTGCGTACCTGCAACTGACGGCGTATACCCCGCACGATAGAAACGAAAGACCTTTCCATGGCCCACAGCAGTAGCCTCGACGCGGAATCGCTCCGCCTCGTTCTCGACTCCTTCGACGATTTCGCCAAAGCCCAACTGAGCGACGAGACACTCCTCGAGCTCGATGAGAAGGACATCTTTCCGGAAGAGCTCGTGCGTGCAATCGGCAGTGAAGAGCTCGGCGTGCAGCTGGTGTTCATCCCTGAAGAGCACGGTGGTATGGGCGGCGGGGCCTTCGATGTGTATCGGGTCTGCGAGGCGATGGCCCGGATCGACGTCGGCCTAGCGACGGGGGTCCTGGCGACTTTTCTCGGAAGCGATCCCATCGTCTTTGGCGGAACGCCAGAGCAAAAAGAACACTGGCTGAGCCGTATCGCCGAAGAGGGTTTGCTGATGGCCTACGGGGCGACGGAGCCCGCCGCAGGAAGCGACCTCGCAGCGCTCAAGACGGTGGCGGTCCCCGTCGAAAAGGACGGAAACGTCGTTGGATACGAGATCACCGGGACCAAGCAATGGATCTCGAACGGCGGGCACGCCGATGTGTACACGGTGCTTGCGAAGGCGCCGGGTGGGCCCACCTGGTTTATCGTCGAGCGCGGCGCCGAAGGCTTTTCGTCGGGAAAACCCGAGGACAAGCACGGAATCCGGCTGAGCAACACGACCGCGCTGGTGCTCGAAAACGTCTACGTCGACGCCGGTCAGCTCGTGGGGCTCGAGGAAGGCCAAGGGCTGCAGCAGGCGCAGCTTGTCTTTGGTTTCACCCGGTTGATGGTGGCCGCCTTTGGACTCGGCGCCGGCTGGGCTGCACTCGATCGGACGATCGAATACTCGACCGAGCGCATTCAAGGTGGTGCGCCGTTGTCGGAGAAGCAGGGCTACACGCACAAGCTCATCGTGCCGCATGCGGTGCGCCTCGAGGCAGCGCGCGCGTACATCGAGCAAACCGCTGAAGCCATCGACAAGGGCGGCGACGAACTGTTGAACACCGAGGGCGCGATCGCCAAGTACCTCGCGAGCGAGGCCGGCAACGCCGCGGCGGACGCAGCCATCCAAGGGCACGGCGGCTACGGATACACCAAAGAGTACATGGTCGAGAAGATCAAGCGGGACGTGCGAATCACCACCATCTACGAGGGCACCTCCGAGATCATGGAAATGACGATCGGGCGCGACCGCTGGCAGCATCACCTCAAGACGCGCGGCCAGCACTATCACGACCTCGGGCGGCGGCTCGAAGGGGTGCACAGCGAGCACCCGAAGGTTGGTGCCGACATCGCAGCGCTTGCCGCCCATGCGCTTGCGGAAGTCATGGAACGGGCGCGCGAGAAACGTCTCACGCGCAATCAGCATGTCTTGTTTCGGATCGGCGAGCTTGCCTCCTATGTCGAGGGAGCTGCGGCTTTCGCGAGGCGCGCGGTTCGAGCGGAGCTCGATGAGCTCAATCCGAAATCACCGCGACGGTTCTCACCTCCGGCCGTTGCGGCCATGGCGCGGGTTTTCGCGCGCGAGGCGGCGCAGCGGGTCGCCGTGGACGGCATGCGTTGGGTCATCGGCGCAGAGGAAGCCGGGAGCGCAGACGCCCAGTCGCTCGAAGCGAGCGCGGGCCTGTCCAAAGTTTATGCAGCCCAGGCGGGGTTGATCGAAGACATGAATCAAGTAGGGG
>CAMYJN010000726.1 GCA_947258625.1 uncultured Polyangiaceae bacterium
CGTGCTGGAGCTGCAGCCGCTCGAGACGGCCCCGGGGGCATCGCAGAGGATCGGATTACCCGATTCGGTGGTTTCGCAGTTGAGCTGGAGACCTCCGAAGGGAATGGCGGTACAGGTCTCGTCCAGGCTTCCAGGAGGGTAGATGTCACACACCGCATTGATGTCGTCCGGCGCGAGACTCCGCTTTTCGACCGCATTTCGGTCGGCCCGCGAAAACATCGTGGCGATCACGCAGGGATCGTTGGGATCATTTGGGTCGCGGGGGTTGCAATGACCGATGCCGATGAAGTGTCCGGCTTCATGGGTCACGATGCCCCGCAGGTCCGCGTCCGGGTCGTCGCAGCCGTCTTCGGGGCAGTCAGCGTAGGGACCACCGGCTCTCCCGCCCGAGAATTGCTGATCGTTGATCATCATGTCTGCGTCGAAGATTTCGCCGGTGCTCGTATTGTACCACACGACGGTCACTGCAAAGGCACGCTCGTCATACGGATCGCCGTCGTCGTCGAGGCAAGGATCCTGCCAGGGGTCGAGGAAGGCGATGGTGTTCACGTTCTTCCCGACTCTGTTGAACTCGGGTCGCTTACACGTGGAAGGTTGCATGGACGGCTTGAAGACCAGATTGGGCGTGCCGCCTCCAGGGCATGCGGCGGTCTCCCAGGCTTCGAATGCGGCGTTGACCGAGTCCTCGATCTCGCTGAGGTCCATCCACACCGAGCCACGCCCATCAACAGCGTAGGACAGGCACGGGTCGCTCCAGACCAAGGGCGCCCCTTTCTCGACGCAGGCCTGCTCGCCGACCTGCGCGCCGCCGCCGGTTGTCATTTGGCAGTAGGCCGAGGCTTCGTTTGCCGCGAAGGACGCCAGAAGCGCCAGCCCGAAAGAGGTCACGGCCGAAACCCATCGAAGGCTGCGACGACTCATCGACGTGCCCCCTTCTGCGCGGTGATCTCTCGTAGCTTGGAAAGCAATGCGTCGAGGCGCTCGGGCTCTGGCAATGCGCCGGAGTCTCTTTTCAAGCGCCCTTCTGCATTCCGGCGGACGAGCATCAGACCTTCGCGGCTTTGGCGGACGGTGTCGACGCCTTTCTCTCTGCGCACGCGCATTACGCCTTGCCCCATACCGACCGTCCTAAACGCTGTGTAGGGCCCTCCGCCATGGACGAACACGAGCACTCGCTCGCCCAGCTGGAAGGACGCTTCGCCTTCGACGCGCATCCCGATTTCGCCGATTTGGCCGCCCATGGTTTCGACGATCAGTTCGCGTTGGTCGGGGTCATGGCCACGAATCTCGCGCTCGACCTCGATCCGGTGCCATGTCCAGATCTGCCCGTCTCGCCGCAGAAACGACTCCGAGAACAGAACGCGGCCGAGGATGATACGGTCGGCTTCGGCGGCCAGCTCTTCGAGCTCGAGCCCTTGGACGACAGAGCCATCGGCGGGAGCCGTGAAGAGGAATGCCGCCACGATCGGGCCCATTAACAGAGGGAGCCACCGGAATCCAAGCATTTCCCAATGCTGGGGGCCTCGGCCCTCTCCGTCAAGCGATCTGCCCTACACGATCTCGATTGACAGTTTCCCCTAGATTTTCGTACACCTTGCTCCATGTACCAAGATCCCTTGTCTCGCCGGCTCCGATCGGCGATTGGCGTGATCTGCATCGTGGCGCTCGGCGGCTGCGACGTTGCGAAGTTCACCGCCGACTCGACGGCAGGACTGTTCACCCGAGCGGCTCCCGCGTTCGAATCCTACTGGGACTACGACCTGGCGGGCGAGGCGCTTCCGGCGACCGTCGTGCAGTTTGAAGGGATCCTCCGAGTCGTCCCGGACAATGAGGCGATTTTGTCGCAGCTAGCGCAGGCGTATGTCGCGTACGCCTATGGCTGGGTCGAGGCCGACGTCGAAGAGCTCGAGTTCGAGAGCGAGTACGAAGAAGCGGACATCCAGCGGCAGCGTGCGCGTATCATGTACCTTCGTGCGCTCGACCTGACTCGGCACTGGGTTCGACTGCACAACCCCGACGTTGACCTCGCCGTAAAGAGCACCGTCGAGGACCTCGAGACCTGGCTGCAGG
>CAMYJN010000727.1 GCA_947258625.1 uncultured Polyangiaceae bacterium
AGAAATCCCCTCAGAATCAGGGGGAACCTGTTTCCGGGTGTTGCGTGCCGTTTCTGGTTGTTTCGTGGTGTGTGGGAGAAATTGTGGGAGTTGTGTTCCAATCCGCAGCTCGCGCTCACGTTTGCAACCATGATGTTCGCGTTGCTCGGAGTTTGCACGCTCTACCTTACGCTGGGCGGCGTGATGGTGCTGCGCCGGCGCTAGGGCACACACTCTAGGGCGCCTCCGCTTCAGCTGTGGCAACCCTTGAGCTCGCCCTCGATCGCAGGCCGGTACTTCTCCTTGGCGCCGCCGATCACCGCGTCTCCGTGGCCCGGAAGCACGTGCTCGAACTCGAGGTCGAGGATGGAGCGGACTTCGGCAACCGTGGGATGAGCGAACTGAAGCCAGCCAGGCCCCACGTTGTAGGGCTTCATGAAGCCCATTCGCTTCATCACGATCTTGGCCAGGAAGTTGTAGAACTCGTCAGGCTTGGGCGCGTGCTGAAGCGTGTCGCCTGTGATCAGGATGCCGCCGTGGCGCTCGATCACACAGAGTGCCTCGGGCGGCTCGGACGTCGAAAAGACCTTCAGCTTCGCGTCGGCGACAGGAAGCGCGCTCCCTTCGGTCAACCATTCGTCCGGCACTAAGAACGGTCCCGCCCTCACCTTTCTCGGGTCGATGCCGCGGAAGTAGGTCTGGCCTTCGATGGCATGAACCATTGCGCCGTATCGGTCCTTGTAGAATCCATCATCGCGCCCATGAAACCCGCCGATGCGCACCACGTGCTTCACGTCACCCAGGGCCTCGAGCTCGCGGAGCCCTTCCTCGCTCAACCGCATGCTGTTGAACAACACCAGACCGTCGTCTCCCCGGACCACGGTCATTGCGCGTCCGATCTTCATCGGCATGCGCATCGGCATCTTGACGCCTCCGCGAACGAACCAGATGCCGTCGAACAGCTCCTTGATGGGTCCGTGGGGCGCGGCAGGCAGATGCCCCCCTCTGACCGACTGAGGTGACGCTTCCGCTGCGCTCATCACTCCTCCCTTCCGAAACGAGCGTACGCGCACCGCTGACAGATCGCTAGCCACGGCGCCGGGTACCCGCGATCCGTGCTCAGTGTATCGCGAACGGCGCATAGGTTCAGAAAACGCAGCGCAGATGCTGCGCGCCTTGGTGCCGAACGTTGAGAGTCAGAATGCTTTCTCCTGAAATCGAAAGTAGACATAAGGCGTTCTGCGAAAATGGGGCGCGGAAGAAGCGCCCACGCTAGCACGTGCCGCCCGACGTGCTCATACGACTGCGCCCCGGGGCAAGCGAATGCCCAGGGGCGCAACGTGTTCTTCGGGATTCCCTACCCCGTCATGAAAGACTCAGTCGACGCAGTGCTTGCCCTGACCGTGCCCTTTGCCGTTGCTGTGGTAGTGCCCCTTGCCGTCGCCGTTGCATTCTTTGTCTTTGTCGGAGTCGCTGTCACTGTCGGAGTCGCTGTCTCCGTCGTCACAGTCGTCGTGACATGGACATTCGTATCCTTCGCAGTGCTTGTTGCAAAGCCACTGGATGCCGCGTGCGATTTTCGCGCAGCGCTCCTCGTCGTCGAGCTTCTCCATGCAAGCATCGTAGACGTGCTCGGCAATGGTGCCGCAGGCGTCCTCACAGCTCGGCGGCTCTTCGCAGTATTCTTCGATGCACTTGGCAAGCACGGCTCGCGCAGCCATGGCGCACTCGTCCATGTCACCACCTTCGTCGACGCACACTTCGTACATCTCTCGAGCGTGGTTCTCGCAGCGATCCTCGCAGGTCGGCGGCTCGGGCTCTTCGCAGTACTTCGCGTTGCACTCGGCGAGCGCTCCGCGGGCAGCCATATTGCATTCATCGAGGTCACCACCGGCGTCGACGCATTCGTCCCTCAACTTCTTGGCCGCGCCCTCACAGACGTCTTCACAGGTCGGTGGCTCCGGGTCTTCGCAATTCTCTTCGAGGCAGTCAGCGAGCGCTTGCCGGGCGAGCTCAGCACATCGCTTGTCGACGCCATCGCCCCCTCCGGCTCCGCCCATTCCTTCAGTTCCGTTAGCCTTTGGCATGGG
>CAMYJN010000728.1 GCA_947258625.1 uncultured Polyangiaceae bacterium
GCGCGCGGAGAAACGCGAGCAGGTCCTCGCGCTCCTGGTCGTTGATCCTAAATCCGTTCAAGAAACTACTCTTGTTGGGATTGTTGAATCCGTCCCCCGAAACGTCTTGGCCGTTGATCTCCGTCCCATCAGGAACTAAACGACCACCGCGCTCGTAGTGTCGAACCACCTCTTCGAGGGTCGCGAACGAGCCGTCGTGCATGTACGGCGCCGTGACCGCGACGTTCCGAAGGCTCGGTGGTTTGAACCTGCCCTTGTCGATTGGATCAAAGGAAAGGTCGTAGATGCCCTGGTTGCCGGCCGGATAGCTGCCGTCCTGATCGAGGTTGTAGAGGCCGTTGTTCATGAATGCCTTCTGATCGAAGACGTTTTGCTCGTGGTCCGAGGACTGCGAGAACAAAAAGCCGCCGTGGCAATGAAAGCATTCGAGCGCGTCGGTGTCGCCCTGTGCCGTGGTGCCGCCGAAGAATAGGGCCATCCCGCGTTGCTCGGATTCGTTGAGCGCGGTCTTGTCGCCTCGATTCCACTTGTCGACTTTGGAGTTGAAGCTCGTCACTTGCCTTTGGAACGCGCCGATTGCTTTCGTGATGTTCCCGAGCGTGATGGGATCCGCCTCACCGGGGAACGCGCTGGCGAACATCTCCGTGTAGCGCTCGTCATCGCGCATGCGCTGAAGCAGCTCGTCCTCCATACCGGCCATCCCTAGCTCTACCGGCGCCTCTCCAAACATCGGGACGAGCGCTTGATCTTCCAGACTGTCGAGCACGTCGTTGGCCCAGGTCAGCGAGGCGGCGTAGCCCGAGTTGGCGATCATCATCGAGTTGCGGGGGTGAATCTCGCCGGTGGATCCTTCTGCCAAGGCGAGCCCGTCGGTGAATGCGAGCTCTTGCTTGTGGCAGCTGCCGCAGCTCTGAGTCTGGTTGCCCGATAGACGCGTGTCGTAAAACAAGAAGCGCCCGAGCTCGACTTTGGGCACCGACATGGGATTGTCCTCTGGCACCCTCGGCGGCAGGATGTTGTCCGGAAGGTCCCAAACCCATCGCTCGGGCACGGATGCGGTGTCGCTGTCACCGCATCCGGCCCCAAAGAGCAACGGAAATAGGATAAGAATGTGTGAGAGGTGTCTCATTTGGAGTGGTGATTAAGTTTAGCCATTCCTTTGAGCGGTCGTTTCACTCGATGGCAAAGAATTGCTGCGTGCCGGCGTCGGCGCCAGGAAACGCCAGGCCTAGGTTTTCGAAGATAGGGGCGCAATCGGGATCGTCGAGCCCAGACATGCAGCCAACAGGGGTGCCGTCCGCATTGCTGCGGATCGCCGCGCCATCGACCAAGGCCGCCAAGTCTGCAATGACGCGGTTGGTCCCGGGATCGAATGCATCGAATTCTACGGCCACACGATTGGGGTTCGTGCACGGCTCCTCTGGCGGTGTGGTCGGATCGCCCATGCCGCAGCCCGTGCTGCCGAGGTGCATGCGCCAGTCTTCCCCGCTGAACGAGCCCGAGTCGACGCGCAGGAACTTGTAGCCGCCACGCCAGGTCCAGAACATGGCAACCACGCCCAGCGGCCCCGGCGCGGTCGATGCATCGGCGTGGTTCAACTCTACCGGAACGCCCATCGCGAAGCGGAGCCCGTTGTACTCGCCTTCCGGGACGGTCCCGACGACCACATCGTTGAGCTCGGGGTTCCCAGCCTCGTTGCCAGCGCAACGATCTTCGAAATCGAGGAGGACTACCTGGTCGAGTTGGAACTTGTTCTCCGCGGACGTGGCAAGCGTGACGGGAACCCAGTCGTCGTTGGCGTCCTTGAGCTCGACGTCCTGGACGTAGAAGCGAAAGTCGCTGAGCGTGAGAGTGCTGTTATCCGAGCCGAGGCCCTCATAGGTGTCGCCGCACACGAACTCGGCGTCGCCGACCATGGCAGCAAAACTGATGGTCACATCCTGGGTGCCCGTACCGCCGGTGCCGCCGCTGCCACCAGCGCCATCCGTGCTGGCGCTGTCACAGCCGAAGCCCAACAAGGCAAGGCCCAACAAGAGAGCTGCCACTTTCTTCATCTAACTCATACTCCG
>CAMYJN010000729.1 GCA_947258625.1 uncultured Polyangiaceae bacterium
CCGACGAGCAAGAGCTCGCCGACCTTTGCGCCTCCTTTCAGGGCGTGATCGTCGAGAGCCTCGTTCGGAAGGCGATTCTCGCTTGCCAGCGCGAAGAGCTCGGCCGGCTGGTCATCAGCGGCGGCGTTGCGGCGAATCGCGGACTGCGTGCCCGAGCCAAGGAGGCCTGCGACGCGAATGGGGTCGAGCTTTTCTTTCCCCCTCCCGTGTCTTGCACCGACAACGCTGCGATGATCGCAATGGCTGCAGTACACCGCCTGTCGGCAGGCGAGCGAGACGACTTCTCGTTTGCTGTCTACTCGCGCGACCCCGACCGGCGCCGGGGCAAATTTCGCCGAGATGGAACGCTCGTCGAGCGCACATAGGCGACCCATGTCTGCGAGCGCGTCGGAGTCGATCGAATCGCACTACGTCGAGGTGGCCCTTCCGGTTCCACTTCGAAAGCTGTTTACGTACGACGTGCCGAGCCAACTGCGGGGTACGCTGAAGCCGGGTAGCCGCGTCGCCGTTTCGTTTAGTCGCCGGAAGCTAGCCGGCTTTGTAGTGAGCGGGCGTGACGACCTTCCGGAAGGAGTATCGCGTGCACTTCCCGTTGCGGGCCTGCTCGAATCGGAGCCGGTGTTCAGCGCCGAGCTGCTACGATTCCTAGATCAGGCGGCCAAGTACTACATGCACCCGCTCGGTGAGGTGTTGCGCGCCGCCGCGCCGGCCTTGCCATCGGGGGCGATGCGGCGGCTCCGTAAGGATGGGTTTTTGGAAGCTACCGAGAATCTCCCCGGGCAGCGCGTCGCGCATCACCGAACCTGGAAGGTGACGGCGACGGGCAAGGACCCGTCGCCCGTGCGCCTTGGGGCACGGCAGAAGAAGCTCATGGATCGATTCTCCGATCGTGATTCGATCCTTCTCGAGGACCTGCGCGGCGAGGTCAACGACCCCCGCGCCGTCGTCCGCTCACTCACCGAAAAAGGGCTTCTCGAATTCGAAGAGGTCGAAGCCATTCGTGATCCGTTCTTTCGAATTCCGGTAAGGCGAGACGAGCCACACGCACCGACCGCAGCGCAGCAAATCGCAATCGACATGGTCGTCGAAGCGCTCGCGAAACGTAGCGGGCAGGCGTTTCTCGTCCATGGCGTGACCGGGTCTGGAAAAACCGAGGTCTACCTCCGGGCAATCGACGAAGTTCGAAAGGCCGGCCGCGGCGCAATTTTGCTCGTGCCCGAAATCGCGCTCACCCCGCAGCTGGTCGGTCGATTCCGCGCGCGGTTTGGTGACGACATTGCCGTGCTGCACAGCGGGCTCACGGCACGTCAGCGAGACGATGCCTGGCAAGCGCTTCGCAAGGGCAGGGTCCAGGTAGCGATCGGAGCGCGTTCCGCATTGTTCGCCCCCGTCGCAGACCTCGGTTTGATCGTCGTCGACGAGGAGCACGACCCGTCGTTTAAACAGGACGAGGGCTTTCGCTATCAGGCTCGGGACATGGCCTTGCTCCGGGCGCGGTACGCTGGGGCGGTCTGTGTGCTTGGGAGCGCCACGCCTTCGATCGAAACTTATCATCGCGCGAACCAGGGGCTCATGGGCTTGCTTTCACTGCCCACGCGAGCGACCGGTGCAACCATGCCCGACGTCGAAATCGTCGACCTGCGTCGACACCGAATTGGCCCGACCGGCCA
This sequence comes from uncultured Polyangiaceae bacterium, assembly GCA_947258625.1. Lineage (GTDB taxonomy): Bacteria > Myxococcota_A > Polyangia > Polyangiales > Houyiibacteriaceae > SG8-38. Next base: position 1,671 of record CAMYJN010000729.1, read on the forward strand.
TCCCCTCGTCTCAGGGCCACTTTTTGCCGCGCTCGGCCGCTGTTTGGAAAACGGTCATCAGGCGATCATCTTTCTCAATCGGCGCGGCTTTGCGCCAAGCCTTCGATGCACCTCCTGCGGCGTGGTGGCGGAGTGCCCTGCCTGCAGCGTCGCGCTGACCGAGCATCGGGGGCAGGGCGCGCTTCGATGCCACTACTGCGATTTCCATCGGGCGGTCGCCGTTCCCTGCGCGGGGTGCGGGAGCACGGAGTACAAGCGACTGGGAGTCGGTACCGAACAACTGCAGAAAGCTGTCGAGGAGAGTTTCCCGAAGGCCCGCGTCGCGCGGCTCGATCGCGATACAGCGTCGGGCGATGGGGTCGAGCGGGTCCTCGACCGGCTGCGGAGCGG
>CAMYJN010000730.1 GCA_947258625.1 uncultured Polyangiaceae bacterium
CTCGTTCGTTCGGTTCGACATGGAACGCACATACGAAGCCTATGATGCAATATCTTTTGGTCGCTTCTGCGAAGAAGCAGACCTTCCTGCCGAGCTCCGGCTCTCCTTTCGAACCTTTGCCCGCGCTTTCTTTTCGGACGAGGCCGACCTATCGACGGCGGACGTGCTTCGTGCCTTTCACTTCTACTATCTCAGCCATGATCACGGCCTCCTCTACGACTATCCCGCCGGCGACTACGAGACGACGCTGCTGGCGCCGATTCGCGCGCATCTCGAAGCCAATGGGGTCGAGATTCGGCTGAGCTCGCCGGTGTATGAAATCGAGCGAGGCCACGGCAAACGATTCCGGATTGGACGAGAAGAGTACGATTGGGTCGTCGTCGCAGCTGACATTCCGGGCATGCAGTCGATCCTAGAGGGCTCTGCGTGGATTCGGGAGGTCGCCCCCGATTTCGTCCGCAACATGCAAGCGCTACGCACCTCGAGCGGTTACGCGGTCTGGCGAATCTGGGTCGATCGAGATGTTCGAGCGGGCCTACCGACATTCATCAATGTGGACCGCAAGCGCGTCTTGGACTCGGTAACGCTCTACCATCGCGTCACCGACGAAGCGTCCGCCTGGGTCGAGATCAATGGAGGCGCCGTCTTGGAGCTGCATAACTATGCGCTGCCCCGCGATCTCAATGACGATGAGGAAATAAGGCGGGTCTTCATGGAAGAGCTTCATCACTATTTCCCCGAGCTCGAGGGCCTGGTGGTTTCAGACGAAGTGCTGCAGGTTCGTCGGGACTTCCCTGCCTTCGCGCCAGGCCAGCACGCGCTTCGTCCTTCGCCGGAGACTGCGGTTCAAGGTTTGCTCATGGCGGGAGACTGGGTGCGTCTGCCCTACCCCATGACACACATGGAAGCCGCCTACGTCTCGGGGCTTCTTTGTGCCAACGTGGTGTTTCGCGAGCTGGGTCTTCGCGACGAACCGATTTCCACGGTCGCGCCGCGCGGGTTGCTCGCACCCAAACGCGCTAACGCTGCGCGACCGGCGCTTGAAATGCAGTGAGAATTTCGTTCCGCCTCAAAAACCAGGGCTTGAACGGCGCATCGTAGCGTGCCCAGATCGGCTCGCCGCTGGGCTCGTAGCCTGACTGTCGCAGTGTCTCGAGGAGGAGATCCAGATTCTTTTGATAGTTCCGCTTCGACCAAGTGCCGGAATAGCGGACCGCTGCAAAGCTGCGCGCCGGAATCTCCTTTAGCGTGATGCGGGAGTCATTTGGTTCGGGCAGTTGCTCGAGTGAGTACTCTGAGGGCATCATGAACTGGATCGTATACCGGTCGCCGTCCTTCGCCTGCGTCACCGGTGCGGTCATGGCGATCTTCATGCCGTCCACCTTCTCCTGGCTCACCGGCGCCGTCATCGCGATCTTTTGCTTGCCGCGATTGTCGCCGAAGATGTACTTGGCCAGAACGCGAAAGCCCTGATTTCCCGCGCTCTCGAGGCCTCCATCGACGACTGTCTCGGCCACCAGGTACGGCTCGTACTCGCGAATCTCGATGTCGCCGAGCGTCTCAACGACGCTATACCGTGGGCTGTCGTACGCCACTGTTCCACCTCCAAACACGGCGACGCCGAGTGCGGCCACTAAGACGACGACTCCGATGACCGCTCCGATCCACTTCATCTCAAGCCCGTCGATAGCTGCGCATGAACGCGCTGCGCAAAGTACAGCTGCAAAATGACCTGGCCGAGCCACCGGCGCTGCGTTCGCTTGAGGTCTGCGTAAGGTACGAGCGGCCGCTCGACGCGGTTGTCCTCGACCAGAATCGGAATGCGCGCAGACCGAAGCGTGCCCTGGGTCGAACCGACCACGGAGGCGTAGCGTCTGGCATTTCCCGCATTGGACAGCAGTTCCAAGGCCTGGTGCGCGACCTGCTTGGTGGAGAACATATCGAAGCCAGTGGGCACTAGGTCCAGCAAGGAGCTCCACTCGCTCTTGGGCCGAGTCGAGCCGTGTATGATCTTGGGAACGTGGGTCTCGTACGAAGACATGGGGCTACCTCGGGTTCA
>CAMYJN010000731.1 GCA_947258625.1 uncultured Polyangiaceae bacterium
CGATCGGCCTTCCGATTCACGAGGGCTACGGAATGACCGAGACCACGGCCTTTGCGTCCGTTCAGCCGCACGGCAGGCCTAAGCTGGGCACCATCGGCAGGCCATTGCCAGGCGTGCAGGCGAAGATCGCCGAGGACGGCGAGATCATGCTCAAGGGGGTCAACATGGTGAAGGGCTACCACCGATTGCCCGACAAGACGGCCGAGCTCTACGACAGCAATGGCTGGATGCACACCGGCGACCTCGGCGCGATCGACCAGGACGGCTACATCTCGATCACGGGTCGCAAGAAGGACCTCATCATCACCGCCGGTGGAAAGAACGTCGCGCCCGCCGAGATGGAGGGCTATTTGCAATCGATTCCAGGCGTCGGGCAGGCCGTGGTGGTGGGTGACCGGCAGCCCTACCTTTCGGCATTGATCGTGTTGGACCCCGAGGCTCTCCCGGAGCTGGAGGTCGCTTCCCAGATTTCCGGACTGAGCGACATCCAAAGCGCCGCCCGCAACGAGGAAGTGAAGCGCTACATCGAGCAGGAGCTGCAGGAAGTCTGCAACAAGAAGGTCGCCCGCTACCAAACGATCAAGAAGATCAAGATTCTCCCGTCCGTGTTCAGCGTGGATGGGGGCGAGCTGACCCCGACCCTCAAAGTGAAGCGGAACATCGTGAACGAGAAGTACGCCGCTGAAATCGCTGCGTTTTACGCCGAAGGGACGCCGTCTACCCAGGCGGCGCGCGCCTAGGTCTCGCCTGGCGCCCAGCTTGCCCCTAGGAAGCCGCCGGTTGGGCATGACCAGCTTCGATCTCTGAGCTAAGGTCATCGCCTGGAAGCTGAAAGACGGAGGCAAGGGGCATGAGCGAACGAGTCGAACAAATCCTCGCGAACTACGCAGGTGAAAATCCTGGCGTCATCGGAAACCTCAGGCGACTGATGAACACCGGGCGCCTCGCTGGAACGGGCAAAATCGTGATCTTGCCGGTCGACCAGGGCTTCGAGCATGGGCCGGCCCGCTCGTTCGCGCCGAACCCTCCCGGCTACGACCCCGCCTACCATCCCGCGCTTGCGGTCGAGGCCGGTTGCAACGGCTACGCGGCGCCGCTCGGCTTCATCGAGTCGATCGCGCATCGCTATGCCGGTGAGCTTCCGCTCATCTTGAAGGTGAACAACAGCGATTCGCTTGGCGGGCCCGACACGCCATGCTCGGCGCTCACCTCCGCGGTTGATGACGCCGTTCGGCTCGGCTGTTCCGCGATCGGCTACACGATCTACCCCGGCAGCGGCCTGCGCAATCAGATGTATCAAGACCTTCGCGACCTCATCAATGAGGCGCGCGCCGCCGGGTTGCCGAGCATCGTTTGGTCGTACCCACGTGGCAACATGTCCAAGGAAGGGGAGACCGCCATCGACGTCGCGGCGTACGCGGCGCAGATCGCCTGCCAGCTTGGCGCACACGTCGTCAAGGTGAAGCCGCCCACCGAAGTGGTCTACCAGGACGCTGCGAAGAAGAGCTACGAGAACATTCCCATCGGCACCCTGGCCGAGCGCGTTCGGCACGTCGTGCAGGCTGCATTCGGCGGCAAGCGCATCGTCATCTTCTCCGGGGGCGCCGCCAAGGGCACCGACGCGGTTCTCGAAGAGGTCGGTGAAATCGCCAAGGGCGGGGGCTACGGTTCGATCGTTGGCCGCAACGCGTTTCAGCGTTCAAATAAGGACGCCGTCAAGCTCCTGCACGACATCATGGATCTCTACGCGGCGCAGGCGTAAGAACCTTACTTCGCGCGTGACCGAACCCGCTGTCCCACTCATCGTGACCGCAGCCTGGGATGCCTACGGGGATCGCCGGGAAGTGGTCGAGGTGCGCGAGGTCAGCGCCAACGTTTCGACCAACTCGGTGTACCTCCTCGTCCTCGACGACGGGCACGCCGTGGTGGCCAAGCGATCGAGCTACGGCTCGTACGTGCATTTTCGTCAGGACCACTACCGCATCCACGAATGGATCCACCGGCTTCGCGGGACTCGCTACGCGTCGTTTCTCGCGCCGGTGCTTCTGAAGAACGA
>CAMYJN010000732.1 GCA_947258625.1 uncultured Polyangiaceae bacterium
ATGGCGCACCCGTCGCAAGGAGCTGCGCTTCGACCGCTGCGAGTCTGCTGGTCGCGGATGTCGTTGAATCGTTCACGGCCGAACTCTGCTCAGGGCGCCATTTTCTCTCGGAGCTGGTCGCGCAACCAGGCCTCCGCCGAAGGCGTGTCTCGAAACATCCTCACAGGAATGGGGCTTGGCGCAACCCAGGAAATCGCCGTCCACAGGCCTTGCTGAATTGCGTTGCTGAAGATCAAGGCGCCGCCTGCACAGTTTTTCGCAAGATACCCCCGATCTCGGTCGATCCACTCGATGATGCCCTTGCGCTGCGTCGCTGGCACCCGACCCACTTCCCGGGCGTCGATGACCACGCCGTAGACTTGCCCGCGCCGCGCCCATTCACTCATGACGTCGAGGTGCCGTTGCCATTCCGCATCGTCACACAGCCCCTTGTAGGTCATCCGCATCAGCGGATTGTCTGTCTCATCGAAGATGACTTGGCCCATGGCTTTCGCACTCAGTTTAGTGAGCCCCGCGGGGCGCTACAACGTGTATCCTCCGTCGACAAAAATGGTCTGTCCGGTGATGTAGCGGGCCCTCGACGAAGCGAGGAACACCGCAGCGTCGGCAACCTCCTCGGGGGTGCCGAAACGCCGAAGCGGCGTGTTACGGGTAGCCGCGTCGATCCATTCCTGGCTGAGCTCGCCTCGTTCGACGAGCTTGGGAAACATTCCGGCGTCGACGACTCCCACTGAGACGATGTTTGCCCGGACGCCGTTTCGCCCCTCTTCGCGCGCGATGCCCCTCATGAGTGCTTCGATCGCGCCCTTGGGTGCAACCGAGAGCACGTCGCCCGGCGGAAATCGTTTCAAGCCCGCCGAGCTGATGAACACGATCGAGCCCTGACTCTTGCGAAGGTGCGGAAGAGCCGCATACGCCACGTGGAAGAAGCCGTTCACATCCCAGTCCATGGTGTTCCGCCACTGCTCCGGCGTGAGCTGGCTGATGTAAGGCTGGTCGATGTGTGTGCCGGCCGCGTGCGCGACGGTGTGTACGGTGCCGTGCTCTTCGCCGAGCTCATCGAGGCAGGTTTTGACGGAGTCGAGGTTGCCGAGCTCGATCGGGTGCACCGAGCATAGCCCACCCCCTGCGCGGATCTTTTCCGCAACCGCGACGGCAGCATCCTGATGATGGCGGTAGGTGATCGCGAGCGGGACCCTGGCTGCTGCAAAGCCGAGCGCGATCGCGCTTCCAATACCGCCGCTCCCTCCGACCACCAGCGCTACACCTTGCGGGAAATCAGCCATTCGCCCGCTCCCGAAGCTCGAACTTGACGACCTTCCCGGTCGCGTTGCGGGGGAGGGCTTCGAGGATCTCCACGCGCCTTGGAACTTTGAAGTTCGCCATGTTCTTTCGGCTCCATGAGATCACCGCGTCGGCCGTGAGGGCCTGACCCGGTGCTGGGACGACGAAGGCCATCCCGACTTCGCCAAGCCGGTCGTCGGGCACCCCGATGACCGCAACCTCACCCATGCCGGGCATTTGCAGCAAGGTGTTTTCGATTTCAGCCGGGTAGGCGTTGAAGCCGCCCACGATGAACATGTCTTTGAGGCGGTCCGTGATTTTGACGTAGCCCCGCTCGTCCATGGTTCCGATATCGCCCGTGTGGAGCCAGCCCTCTTCGTCGATCGCCTTCCTCGTTTCCTCGGCGGCATCGAAGTAGCCCTTCATGACGTTGTATCCGCGAACGACGATTTCGCCGGGCTCGTTGGCCGGAACGGGGCTGCCTTCGCTGTCGATGATTCGAACCTCGACGTCGGGGATGGCGCGTCCGCTGGTCGTCGCGATGGTTTCGGGACTGTCGTCGAGTCGGCACATGGTGACGACCCCGCAGCTCTCGGTGAGGCCATACGCCGTAATGACGGTTTCGAATCCGAGGTCGTCTTTCATTCGTTGAATCAGCTCGACCGGGATCGCCGCGGCGCCCGTGACCGCGAGCCGCAGACTCGAGATGTCGAACTGGGCTCGATCCGGATGGAGCAGAATGGACTGATAGAGCGAAGGAGGTCCCGGCAG
>CAMYJN010000733.1 GCA_947258625.1 uncultured Polyangiaceae bacterium
TTTCTCGCGGGCCACCGGATGCGCTGGCCCATCATCGGGCTCTCTTTCTATGTCTCGAACATGGGAGGCAGCAGCTTCGTCGGCCTCCCCGGAGCCGGTTACCAGCACGGCATCAGCGTCTTTCACTACGAGTGGATGCCGGCGCTGCTCTTGATCCTTTTTGCGGTGTTCTTTCTTCCGGTGTTCTTACGCGCTCGCATCTACACGGCGCCTCAGTATCTAGAGCAACGATTCGGGCGTGCGCCAAGGCTCGCGTTTTCAGCGATGCTCTTGTTGACCAGCATGCTCGTCGATGCGCCCGGCTCGCTCTACGCGGGCGCGATGGTCCTAAAAACGCTGCTTCCGGGTGTGTCGATATGGATCACAATCACCGTGGCCGCTGTCGCCGCTGGCGTATACATCACCTTTGGTGGCCTCGGCGCCGTAGTCGCCAATGACGCCCTGCAGGCGCTCTTGATTCTCGCCGGCGGCATCGTGATCTCGGTTCTTGCCTGGCAGGCGGTTCCATCATGGGATGCAGTGGTCGAAGCAGCGAAGCCCGGTGCGTTGAATCTCATGCAGCCCGCTAGTGACCCGGTCATGCCTTGGCCCGGGATTGCCGGCGTGTTCATCGTCGGCATGTACTTTTGGTGTACCAACCAGTTCATCATCCAACGCGCGCTCGGTGCACAAACGCTCGACGACGGGCGCTGGGGTGCGCTCTTTGCGGGGCTGCTCAAGCTGCCCAATCTCTTCATCTTGATTTTACCGGGCGTCTTCGCGACCGTCCTGTACCCCAACCTCGAAAACCCGGACATGGTGTTTCCGATGTTGGCCTTCGATCTTCTTCCGATTGGTCTACGCGGCTTCATGCTCGCGGTGCTCGCTGCGGCCATGCTCTCGAGCCTCGAGGCGATTCTTCACTCAGCTTCAACCTTGTTCACGATGGACTTCGTTCAGACCGCACGCCCTGACATGGACAGCCAGCAGCTCGCGCGATTGGGCCGCGGCGCGATTCTCGTCTTCATGGTCTTCGCCGTCGTTTGGACGCCGCAGATTTCTCGCTTTCCGACCCTCTGGCAATACCTCCAGTCGATTCTTTCGTATCTCACGCCACCGGTCGTCGCGGTGTTCCTGCTTGGCCTGTTCTGGCGCCGAGCCAATGGCGCCGGCGCGCTTGCAGGACTCGCGCTTGGCGTGCCTCTGGGGGTTCTCGCTTGGGTCTCAGTCGAGTTGCTGTCTCTCTTCGAGCTTCAGTATCTATACGCCGCACTACTGATGTTCGGATTGGGCGTCGGCCTAGTCGTCGGGGCGAGTCTTTTGACGCCCGCACCCGCGGCCAGCGAAGTCGAGCCTCATCTCTGGCATAGGAGAGATGCGGCCGTTGCGCCTGGCGAGGTTTGGTACCGGGACTACCGTCTGCAGTCCGTCGCGCTCGCGACGATCACGCTTGCTCTGGTCGCCTGGTGGTGGTGACTAGTAGCCCGTGCCGCCGAATCGGTCCGTGTCGCCTCGATAGATGAAACCGATGAAGGGCTCAGCCCACCACGGCCGGCGCTCGAAGAAATCGCGTGTGCCACTCATCGAGTACTGAAATCCGACGTCCAGGAAGATCGAGCCTTTGAGGTGAATGCCGAGGCCTGCCTTACCGCTGAACCCAGGCGCGAATTGCCCGCGGCTGTCCTCGCGGCAGTAGTACCAGCCGCAGCCTCTGCCGACCGCTGCGAAGCTCCAGAGGTTCGCGTCGAATGACCCCGTGACGTACGGAAGGACCGCATCGAACAATGGAACTTGGAACCGAACGCCGGGCGAGAACGACAAGCGTACCAGCGGTTCGAGCCCTGAAGGGTTCAGCGCACCCGGGATCTTATTGGTGTCGATCGGCGTCCACTGAAGACCGAAAGCAAAGTCGAACACGACCCAGCCGATGTCGAAGCCTGCCCAGCCCGTAAAGCTCGCACCGGGCCTGACGATTTTGTGGTCCACGTTGAAATAGTTCGGCACGCCGACCTCGACCCCGCCTTGAAACCGGAGAGCAACGCGTCGCTCCTGAGCCGAGGCGGACGAGGCGA
>CAMYJN010000734.1 GCA_947258625.1 uncultured Polyangiaceae bacterium
GAGATAGCCGAGCGCGATCGAAAGGCCGAGCTCGAGGCCGATCGTGGACAAGCTGCCCATCTGTCGGAGCTGCTCCCGCTGTTCCCGGTTGAGGAGCATCGCCAGCACATCGTTTCCCTACAGTTCCAAGGATCCACGCCCAAAGAGCGCGCGGCGTATAGCACGGGGACCTATGGGGTCAAGGTTGGTGAAAGACCACTTCCGCGAGCGAAAATGGGCGCGATTCGGCTCTCAGACCGCCGCGAAGGCGGCTTTGAACGCGCGGCCCGTCTTCTCGAAGGCGTCCGCGTCGTGCGAGAGCGAGATGAACGCCGCTTCGAAAGGACTGCAGGGCCAGTAGACGCCGTGTTCGAGGAGCGCCGCGTGCCATCGTGCAAAGGCCTCGCGATCGGTATCGGAAGCTTCGTCCCAGTTCCGAACCGGCTTGCCTCGGAAGAAGGCGGTGAGCATCGAGCCGACCCGCTGCACGGTGATCGGAACCCCGGCGGCTCCGGCATGCTGCTCGAGGAGCGCCTGCACCTGATCGCCTTTCCTTTCAAGGTCTTCATAGACGCCCGGACGAAGCAGCTGCTCGATCGTCTCGAGGCCTGCGGCGACGGCCAACGGATTGCCGCTCAGGGTGCCCGCTTGGTACACCGGGCCGACGGGCGCGACTTTCTGCATGATTTCGCGCTTTCCGCCGTACGCGCCCACGGGCAGGCCGCCACCGATGATCTTCCCTAAACAGGTCATGTCTGGCCGGATGTCGTAGAGGCTTTGCGCGCCTCCCCAGGCGACCCGAAAGCCGGTCATCACCTCATCGCAGATGAGCAGCGCGCCGTGGTTCTGGGTTTGGGTGCGTAGCGCCGCGAGCCAGACCGGGTCCGGAGGGATGCAGCCCATGTTCCCCGCGACGGGCTCGAAAATCACAGCAGCGATCTCCTTGCCCCGCTCGGTGAAGATCTTCTCGAGCGCATAGGCATCGTTGTACGGCACCACCAGCGTCGTGCCTGCGATCGCGGCGGGGACGCCGGCGCTGTCCGGCTCGCCCAAGGTGGCGAGGCCGCTCCCCCCTTTGACCAGGAGATAGTCGGCGCCGCCGTGGTAGCCCCCGATGCATTTCACGATCAGATCCCGCCCCGTGAAGCCGCGGGCGACCCGGATGGCGCCCATCGTCGCTTCGGTGCCGCTCGAGACGAGGCGCGACATCTCCATCGATGGAACCGCATCCCGAATCCGCTCGGCCATGACGATCTCGGACTCGGTCGGCGCGCCGTAGCTAGAGCCCTTCTCGGCTGCCCTCTGGATCGCGGAGACCACATCCGGCTGGGCGTGCCCCAGAATCATCGGGCCCCAGGAACCGACGTAGTCGATGTATTCCGTTCCGTCGGCACCGACCAGGACGGGCCCATGGGCTTCCTTGACGAAGATCGGCTCCCCGCCGACCGCGCGAAACGCGCGAACCGGGGAATTGACGCCCCCAGGAATGACCTTGGACGCGCGGGCGAAGAGCTCTTGGGAAATGGGGTCGGACATGCGGGGGGATCTACACGGGCACCGGCACCGGCGCTAGCACTGGAAGTGCGCGAGCCCGAAGGGCGAAGCCCGGCGCAGAGCGCCGCCAAGCCAGCGCAAAGCGCCTGGCGCGGTAGGGAGGACTACGGGTGGGGGTGGGCGGGCGGTGTTACTCGACCGGCACCGAATAAACGAGCGGAGGCGGGTGTTGGTGGGGGGTACGGGTGCGTGCTAGCTCCCTCGCCGCAAGGAAATTGTTATGTCGAACGACGTCCGTGCCATCAACGAAATGGTTCAGCGCGAGAGCGCATTCATCGATACGATTCTTCACGAGGTCCACAAGGTCGTGGTCGGACAGGACGTGATGATCGAGCGCATTTTGATCGGGCTGCTGACCGGAGGCCACATCCTGCTCGAGGGCGTGCCCGGGCTGGCCAAGACGCTCACCGTCAACACGATTTGCAAGACCATCGCGGCCAAGTTTCAGCGCATTCAGTTCACCCCCGACCTGCTCCCGGCCGATGTGATCGGCACCGTCATCTA
>CAMYJN010000735.1 GCA_947258625.1 uncultured Polyangiaceae bacterium
CTGATTCATCGTTTGCATGCCCGAGGTGCCCTGACCGGTCTGCATGATGCCGTACATCTGATGGACCTTGTCTTCGCGAATCAGGTTTCGAATCGCCACGTTTGGCACCATTGCTTCACAAGCCATCGCCCGGCCGGGGCCATCGGCGCGCGGTAGCAGCATCTGGCTTAGAACGCCCTGAAGGACAAAAGACAACTGGGCTCTGATCTGGCTCTGTTGGCCCGAAGGAAAGACGTCGATGATACGGTTGATCGATTGCACTGCGGTGTTGGTGTGGAGCGTTGCGAACACGAGATGGCCCGTCTCAGAGATGGTGAGCGCTGCTTCGATCGTTTCGAGGTCTCGCATCTCGCCGACTAGAACGACGTCCGGGTCTTGGCGCAGTACGTACTTGAGCGCGTCCTTGAAACCCGCAGTGTCGGATCCCACTTCTCGCTGGTTGACCACGCAGAGCTTGTTCGAGTGAAGGAATTCGATCGGATCCTCGACCGTCACGATGTGATGACGATGTTCGCTGTTGATCTTGTCGATCATCGAGGCGAGCGTGGTCGATTTGCCGGAACCCGTCGGCCCCGTGACTAGGACCAAGCCACGCGGTCGGGTGCAGAGCTCTGCGACGACCGCCGGCACACCGAGCTGATCGAGAGGCCGGATCTCGAATGGGATCGCTCGAAACGCACCCGAGACTGCGCCGCGTTGTAGAAAGACGTTGGCTCGGAAGCGCGAAAGCGACTTGACACCAAAAGAGAAGTCGATTTCATGCCCTTTTTCAAAGCGCAGGCGCTGATCTTCGGTCATCACCTCATAGCAGAGCGCTTTGCTCTCGCGCGGCTTGAGCGGCGGTGTCCTCAGCGGCATCAGCGAGCCGTCGATTCGCAACTGCGGGGGCGATCCCGTCGTAATGTGCAAATCCGAAGAGCCGCGCTCGACCATGAGTCGAAGCAACTGCCGAAGAGTGAGCCTTGGTGCCTCCTGTGGTGCCGCCATGCGCTAAAGCATATCAGAGCGGCAGGCGGTGTGCCCTAAACGCTGCGGTGGGCCCACGGACCGCGTCGGAGCCAGTCCCTTCGTCGGTACTGCGAGCCGATGAGCTTGGCGACCGAGGTCGCGGTCAGAAACGACCCTTCCAAACCGAGACCAGGGGCCACCTGTTCGTTGCAGAGGAACACCCCCCGAACGGGGGTACGTGTAGTCAGCGCACACACGCCCAACGCTCGTCGCGTCGGATAGTCGTACACGGCTCTCATCGTCGATGGTCCTCGGGCCCACGGGTCGCTGCACGGAAGTTCCGTGTCGGCGCGGAATGCACGAGGAGGCAGGCCGTCGTGCGGGCTGTCTACCCAGATCGCGTGCTCGTCGAAGAACGGAACGACACCCCGGATGGCATCCAGAGCCTCTTCGCGGGCGAAGTGAATTGGTGAGGACCCGGTATCGACCAGGTGCTCTTCAACGAGGCGGGTCGCTGAGAGCAGCATGCGATTGGGTTCCACATCGCGACTGCGCAGCACGAAGGCTTCGCTCGGGTCGGTTGCACTCGTGCAGCGCAAGGCAAGCGGACCGAGTGCATCTGGAATGCCTCGCTTTTCAGCGAGGAAGTGGACCGAGCAACGGTATGCGCGCGCACGAGGTTCACCCACGCGCTCGAACATCGCGCCCATCGAGCCGCGTTCGGGAAGCAATTGGGAGAGCTCGCCGATCGGCGTGCCGTGGGCGATCTGCGAGCAACCGATCTCCTCGTCGGTGCGCACCACATGAATGCTGTGACCCCGCCTGCCTTCGTGGCGAATGGAATCGGCCCTATCGCGAGGTCTCACATCGCCGCCCCAAGACCGAATGCGCGCGAATAGCGCCTCTCGGAACCAGGACCAACCGCCACTGAGCTCACCCACGCCCAACATAATGTGGCCGTGCAACCGCGCGCGAGTGGAATCCGCATGCTGCGAGGGGACCAGGCCTGAGAGGTGGGGAAGAACCGCCTCGAACGCCGTCCGCAAGGGGTGCCGCACCGCGAGCTGGTTCCACGATGTCCAACCTTG
>CAMYJN010000736.1 GCA_947258625.1 uncultured Polyangiaceae bacterium
CTCGATGCGGGCCCAGTTGACGACGATACCGCCATTTCGGGTCGCATCGATGATCGTTTCGAGGGTGAGACGGGCGTCGTCGGTGGAGCAGTCGTAGTACACGGGAGCGCCCTGGAGGTCCTCCTGCTTGAGCAGCGGCTCCTCGGACGCAACTTCGCTGGGTTTCAAGGTCTTGTGCCGCTTCGGAGAACGAAACAGGGCGAGGCCGTCATAAAGCCACATGCCGGCGCTGATCATGCGCAGGCTCTTGCGCGCGCCCTGATAGACTGGAAAGAGAAAGGCGAGCGGGTTCACGAGGTGTGGCGCGAGATCCATCACGACGCGGCGCTCGCTCACCGACTCGAATACGAGACTGAACTCGTAGCTCTCGAGGTAGCGGAGGCCGCCGTGGATGAGCTTGCTCGACCGAGAGCTCGTCCCATACGCGATGTCATTCTGCTCGAACAACGCCACGCGCAGGCCGCGCCGCGCCGCATCTCGGACGATCCCGGCGCCTGTGATACCGCCGCCGATGACCACCAGGTCGACTTCTTCGGGGATTTGCTCCCACATCTCTTCGCGAGCAGGCATCAGGATTCTCCTAGAATCTGTTGTTGTTCGAGATAGCGAACCACGAGGCCGGCGGCTTCGTCCACGCTGAGATTCGCGGTTTCGAGGTGGACCTCCGGGCTCTTCGGCGCTTCATACGGAGCATCGAGCCCCGTGAAGTTCGAAATCTCGCCCGCCCGGGCTTTTTTGTAGAGGCCCTTGGGGTCGCGCGCCTCGCAAATCTCGAGCGGGGTGTCGACGAACACCTCGATGAACTCGCCGGGGCCCATCAGCCCGCGCACACGGTCGCGGTCTTTGCGGTAAGGCGAGATGAAAGCGGAAAGGACGAGGCCACCGGCGTCTGCGAAAAGTCGCGCGACCTCTCCGATGCGTCGAATGTTCTCCACCCGGTCCTCCGGCGCGAAGCCGAGGTCGCCGTTGAGCCCATGGCGAATGTTGTCGCCGTCGAGAACGTAAGCAAAGGCGCCGCGCTCGATCAGCATTCGCTCGACCCGATGTCCGATGGTGCTCTTCCCGGAACCGGAAAGACCGGTGAACCAAAGGACCGCGCCACGATGCCCATGCGCCGACGCGCGGGCCTCTTTGTCGACCTCGCCGGTGTGCCAGGTGAGGTTTTCTGCCTTGGGCGCGCTCATGGCGAGGAACATAGCCTCGCTCCCCCGGGGAGCAAGCTAGTCGACGAGCAGCTCGGCCAAGGCCCTCACCGTCAATGGAGAGGAGCCCTCCGCCTTGTTGTTTACGATCACGTAGCACTCGATGTCGCGTTCGAGCGCCGCGCGGACCAGCCTGACGACGTCCTGCCGCATCTCGGGCTGAGGCGCGACCAAGCGGTCGAACGGAGCGTAGGCCTCTTTGAGGTCGGCGTAGCGCTGCCCGGGAGGGAGCAGCAACCGAACGACCAGCGGCGTGGCTTCGAGCAAGCCGTCCATGCGCATTTGATCGGCGATGCGCGGCATCCGGGACCAGTAGTTGAACACATGACTGGCGCCGTGCTTCTGAAGCGTGTTGGCGTAGGCGGGCGTCAGGAGCCTGCGATCTCGAAGCTCGACGGCAAACGGAAAGTCGCGGGGAACAGCCCCGAGAAACGCGTCGAGCCTTTCGCAAAACCAGCCCGGATCGAGGGGCGACGGAGAGGGGGCAATCTCGACGATCCACGGGCCCATGTGCCGGCTAAATCCTGCGCGAGCCGGTTCGTGGACGGCCTGGGCGAAGAGCTCCGGGTCGAGAAAGCTCGGGTTCTCCTTGCCCGCGTCCGCACCGTAGCGGGGGTGCCTCGGAAACCCGGGCATCGTCACGCGCTGCCACACTTTCATCGCGGCACGGAAGTCATCGGACAGCTGCTTCGAGTACGCGGCCAGCTCTTCTTCAGCGACCGGCGTGTAGTAGCCGCGATCGACGCCTACAGTGCGCATCAGCGGGTGTCGCGCGTACTCTCCGAGCGAATCCCGAAGGAAGGCACGTTGATTCGCATAGCGCTGCCGGTAGAC
>CAMYJN010000737.1 GCA_947258625.1 uncultured Polyangiaceae bacterium
CGGTGAACGTCGAGCCGCGGCACGCCGGCATTGCAGGCGTTGCTATCGGCGATGAGGATGGAGCTCTTGGTGAGTCCGAGCTCCCGACGCACCATCTCCTGGGCGAAAACGAGGATCAGCACGTCGATGGGGAGGCCGCAGCTCGCGTTGTCCGCGGCGACCCCAACGCCAAACCACGTCGACTCGGTGGACTCGAGCGCGCGGGGAGAGATCACAGGCTCGTATTGCCGCCGGGCGAATAGCTCTTGGCGGTTTGCAAGCGAAGCGAGACGCTCCCCCGAAAAATCTGTCCCAGCTTGTATGCTCATCCCACGCTTCGCCGCATGTCCCGACCGGCACCCTAGCGGACATGGCCCTAGGTCGCAAAACCTTTGAAGACGCGAAATAGGGCGGAAACTTAGGCCGATTTGTTGGAATCGTGATTGCGGGGCGGCATCCTGTTAAACTTCGGAGAGCCGCGTGAGATTTCTTGCAATTTCCTTAACCCTCGTCTCGTTCGTCGCCCTGACGGCGGCTCTGCAGCCGAGCCGGGCACAGGACACGCCCTGGAATCGACGGTTTCGCACGGGCGTGGTGCTGAACGACTCTCCAGCGGTTCGCTCCGCGAGTCGAAAAGGTCCGCTGACCGCCGACGAAATGCGCCGCCTGGGCCTGCGCCCGCGTGGAGGCGGTTTGATCGATCTTTCGTACTGGCCGCAAGAGCCCGCCGCGCCATCACGCGTGTTGCCGAGCGACCTCGCTGCGGCGATGGCGCAACTGTGCCCGGCTTCCACCAAAGGCAGCGAGCTCGAGACTTACGCCCGGGCCATCGTTCGATCTAGCGAGGAGTTCTCGGTCGATCCTTGGATGCTTGCCGCTCTCGTGTACACGCAGAGCAATTGCAACCACGAGATCAACAATAGCTACGGCGCCGGACTCACCTTGATCAACCGTGGGATGCATGCGGCGAACATCCGAAACGGTGTCTACCGTTTCGGCGTCTGGACGGACCAAGGGTGGACGCGAAAGGAGCTGGACGTCAGCGCGTTTCGGTTTCGCCGTGAAGCCCTCGTGCGCCCGGAAGCAAACATCTATTTCGCGGCGGCGATTCTGAACGTGTTTGCTCAGCAATGCCCCCAGGTCGACCGGGCCTTCGATTCGGCGTCTCACCGCCATGCGGTTTCTCACTTCATCTGGGGAGATCGGGTCGGCGATACCGGGCCTGAAGATCGAATCCTCACCGCTCGGCGGCGGCTGTTGAGCAACCATGCACGGCTGAACCGCGCCGGCGGAGGGCTCCTTGGAATCTCGTTCGTGAGCCCACTCGATGGCTACCCGAGGGTTGCGACCAGCGGCCTGGGCGAGCCGCGAGAGAGTGGGCGCCGCCCGCATCGCGGCATCGACCTCGCATCCGAGGAAGGCGAGCCCGTTCGTTCGATCGCCGGCGGCATCGTGACCTTTGCAGGGGTCGATTGGGAGCGCCGCGCGCAGATCCCGCTCGAACCTTGGGGCGCCGTGATCGTTCACGAACGGCACATGGGTCCCCGCGGATTATTCGTGAAGGTTGACCACGGGAACGGAGTCGTCTCGCTCTACGCGCACCTCGCCAACTACGACGTCCAGACCGGCGACCGGATCAAAGCGGGTCAGCGCCTCGGAGAAGTGGGACGCACCGGAATTAGGGACTCCGGCCCCCACCTGCACTTTGGCCTCTTCCACGACGGCAGAGTCTTGGACCCGTTGAAGTACTTGGCGGAGTACGTATTCCCGCCGAATCTGACCAAGCGAGGCTACGCCGAGCTCACGAGGCGGTACCGGCGACCAAGGCGCCGCCCTTAGCAAGCTCGGGCGAAGCCCAGTAATCCGCGCATTTCGTCGATTCTAGGGAGTACAAGTTCGCTTGTTCGGCCACTGCGCGAAGATTGCGTCCACCGCTGCGCGAGCCTTCGCTTCGAGCTCGGAGCTGTTCCCGACGACGGACTGCGCAAGACCTACGAAGCTCGGATCCGGGTCCTCGCCTTCTTGAGGTTGCGGACCGACGGGAATGAGCA
>CAMYJN010000738.1 GCA_947258625.1 uncultured Polyangiaceae bacterium
CGAAATGCTCCTCGGCGGAATGATCGCCGACATCATTCCAACGTTCGGATCGGTCAACATGATCGGTGGGGAGTGCGACCGCTAAGCGATGCCCAAGTTCACGCTAGATGGCAAAGAGATCGGCTTCGAGCCTGGAGAGACCGTCATGCACGCGGCCTGGCGCGAGGGCATCGAGATTCCGCACTACTGCTGGCACCCCGGTCTTTCGATCGCTGCGAACTGTAGGATGTGCCTGGTTCACATCGAGAGCGGCCGCCAGATGGCGATGCCGCAGCTCGTGTTTGACGAAGCCAAGGGCGAGTACGTCCCCGCCACCAAGCCCAAGCTTCAGCCCGCCTGTCAGCTCGAGGCCGCCGACGGCATGGTGATTTCGTCTACCAACGACGAGGTCAAGGCCGCACAGGCTTCCGTGCAGGAGTTTTTGCTGCTCAATCACCCGGTCGATTGCCCCATCTGCGACCAGGCCGGCGAGTGCAAGCTCCAAGATTACTACTACGAGCACCAGGGCACGCTGAAGCGAAAGCTCACTGAGCCGGTCCACAAGCCAAAAGGCGTCCGTTTCGGACCCACCATCATTTACGACGCCGAGCGTTGCATCATGTGCACGCGCTGCATCCGCGTCTGCGACGAAGTCGCCAAGGACCACGTCCTCGACATGCGCGAGCGCGGCAACCGAAACGAAATCATACTCGCGCCGGGCCGGGAGCTCGACCACAAGTACACGCTGATGACCGAGCACGTCTGTCCGGTTGGCGCGCTGACGAGCCAAGACTTTCGCTTCAAGGCGAGGGTTTGGTTCCTCAAGTCGGCGCCGAGCGTCTGCACCGGATGCGCAACCGGCTGCAACAGCCACGCCGACTACGACCCGCGCAACGGCAAAATCTACCGCCTGCGTCCGCGCGACAACGCCGACGTGAACAAGTTTTGGATGTGCGACGACGGGATGATGACCTACACGCGCCACGATACGGACCGGCTGCTGATGCCGACCGTGGGCCGTGGCGATGCGCGCATGCCGGTCGGCGAAGACGAAGCGCTGATTTTCGGGGCCGAGAAGCTCAAGGGCGTCGATGGGGCCAAGCTCGCGGTCGTTCTCAGCGCTCAGCACAGCACCGAGGACAACCTTGCTCTAGCCAAGCTCGCTTCCGCCTTGGGCACCGAGCGGCTCTACCTGGCGGCGCTGCCAAACTGGGAAGGCGACGACATTCTTCGCAGCGAAGACCAGAACCCGAATCGCGCCGGTGCGACCATGGCTGCAGCTGGAACCGCATTGAAGTCGGTCGCCGAGCTGCTGGCCGATGTTCGAGCCGGCTCGGTGCAGGCGGTGCTTGCGCTGGGCTGGGCTACGGAACAAACGCTCGAAGAGCTCGCGCCACTGCTCGCCTTGGACGCGGTCGTCTCGCTCACGAGTCACGTCGGCGCGCTGCCGGCCGTGGCCTCGGTCGCCATTCCCGTGGCCGACACCTTCGAGATCGACGGCAGCTTCGTGAACGCCAAGGGCATGTCGCAGTCTTTTCTGCCGGTGCTGCCGGCGCCGTTGGGAGTCGAGCCCGCCTGGAAAACGATTTCGGATCTCGCGCGACAGCTCGGCAAAGACCTCGGCTTCGAGAGCCTCGAAAGCCTGCGTCGGGGCCTCGTGGACGCGGTGGAGGCGGCTCAATGACCACGACGTTTCTGGTCGTCTCCTCCCTGGTGAAGGTGCTGGTCGTCCTCGTGATCACCGTCGGCACCTTCGCTCCGATCATCATTTGGGCCGAGCGGCGCCAGAGCGCCATGATTCAGGACCGGCTGGGGCCAAGTCGCGCCGCCATCACGCTACCGGCCTCGGCGGTGACCTTCATCGATCGTGCGCGTCTCCCGATGTGGCGCCTCGCCGCGCTGACCGGCATCGTGGCCATCGTTGCGCTTCTCACGCTGACCTTTGTTGCCATCAAAGGCAGTAACCCGCTCCCGCTCTCGACTTCCGCATTGACCGCCACGCTGGTCGGCTTCGGCGCGGCCTCCGTCTTGCTGCGCGTAGGCTACGGC
>CAMYJN010000739.1 GCA_947258625.1 uncultured Polyangiaceae bacterium
CGCGATCGAACGCATCCAGATGACCGGCGGCCGGATGCGAACCGGATACACGGTGAAGTTGGGCGTCAACGCCTATGACCGCGAGGTCGGTTCGGTGGAGCAGTAACTCGTGGACCGGCTTCCCATCAAGCAAATCCTGAAGTGGACGGGTTACCCCCTGTTCTTCGTCTTGTGCTTTCTTTTCTTCGCGTACAAGACTTTTCCTTACGAGCGGCTTGCCGATCGCATCGTTCAAGAAGCTTCTGCAAAGGGCTACGAGATCGAGATCCTCGACTTGACACATTCGGGCTTGGCCGGGCTCACCTTCGAGGGCCTTCGCTGGATCGTTCCTTCCGAGGAAGAGGGGTCACCTCCGCTCGATCTGATTTTGGACGAGCTCACCGTTAGCACATCGCTGTTTTCGCTGATCTCCGGAACCAAGTCCTACAGCTTTGACGCAGAGCTGGCGGGGGGCGACGCCGATGGCGACATCACGATCGGGGAGAACGAATTGGACGTCGATATCGAGATCGACGAGGTCGACCTCGGCGCGCTTCCTGCGCTGCGCCAGTTCATCCAGGTCCCCCTGGGTGGAACGCTCAGCGGCGAGATCGTGCTCGTCATGCCAAACGAGATTGCTGAGTCGACGGGCAACATCGCGGTCACCATCGAGGCGTTGAGCATCGGTGATGGAAAGTCAAAGCTCGAGATTCCGGATTGGGGCGGCTTGACGCTCGACCGTGCCGAGGCGGGAGACCTCGATCTGACCGTCACGATCGAAGAAGGGATCGCGAACATCGAGCGCGCAACGGCACGCGGCAAAGACCTGGAGCTCGACGCACTCGGTAGAGTGCGGCTTCTGCGTCCGCTCAAGCGCTCGGATCTAAACGTGATGGTCCGCACCAAAATTCAGGATGCATACAAGGAGCGAAGCGCCAAAATGGCCACCATGCTCGAGCTCGCGTCCTCGGAGCTCAAAGCAGCGCAAACGGCCGACGGCGCGATCCAGTACACCATCACCGGCGCGGTCGGAGGGCGTTTGCGACCGAGGGCAGCGGGCAAACAGCCGTTTCAAGCCCCCAAGTGAAGGCCGCCACTGGACGTCCCGGGGGGCTGTGCTTTAGAGAAGGCTGTCACGGGCCGAATCGATGACTGGAAACGACGCAGAAGAACCTGACGAAATCGACGAGCTCCAAGACGTCGAAATCATGGATGGTGCGCCACGCCCGGGCAGCGATGGCCCCGACGGGCTGGCACTGTCTTCCGCCGCGCTCTCACGGCGCGACCCGCTCGGTGCCTACATGCGGGACGTGCAGCGATACCCGCTGCTCTCGAAAGAAGAAGAACACGAGCTCGCCGTCCGTTTCCTCGAAGAAGACGACCTCGAAGCTGCAAAACGACTGGTCACCTCAAACCTCCGGCTGGTCGTCAAGATCGCATACGACTATCGACAAGCGTACAAGAACATTCTGGACCTGGTTCAGGAAGGCAACATCGGCCTGATGCAAGCAGTCAAGAAGTACGACCCGTACAAAGGCGTGAAGCTCTCGAGCTATGCCGCCTGGTGGATTCGAGCGTATATCCTTCGCTATATTCTAAACAACCATCGGCTCGTGAAGGTCGGCACGACACAGGCCCAACGCAAATTGTTTTTCAATCTACAGAAAGAAAAGGCGCGCCTATCCGCAATGGGAATCGAGCCGACGGCGGAAATCATCGCGGAACGCCTCAACGTTCCAGAGCGGGACGTCGTCTCGATGGACATGCGCTTGGCGGCCGGCGATGCATCCCTCGATGCACCGGTAGGGATGGGAGAAGGTCGCGCGGTGGCGCGAGTGGAGCTCCTTCCATCCGCAGACGTTCGCGCGGATGACACCTTGGCCGATGCAGAAGTCGGCGACCAGTTCTCCGCGAAGATCCACGAATTCGGGGAGTCCCTCGAGGACAAAGAGCGGCAGATTTTCGACGACCGCTTGGTTGCTGAAGATCCCAAGACTCTGCAGGCGCTTGGAGATGAGTTTGGCGTGAGCCGCGAACG
>CAMYJN010000740.1 GCA_947258625.1 uncultured Polyangiaceae bacterium
TCCACCTCTCGACGATTCTGGGGCCCGATCCGATCGACGTCGTCCTTTCCCCAACGGCGCCGACGGCCGCGATCGCATCGAAGGGCCCGCGTGGACGCGCCGGGGGGCTAGGCAGCTACCTCCGTCTCGGCGTCGGGCACATCTTGAGCGGCTGGGATCATCTCGCGTTTCTCCTCCTGCTGATCGTGGTCGCGCGGCGGCTTCGAGAAGTCGCGGTGCTCGTCACCGGTTTCACGGTCGGGCACAGCGTGACGCTGGCGGCCGCTGCGCTTGGGGTCGTGGTTCCGCACGCGCGCGCGGTGGAAGCCACCATCGCCGCGTCGATCTTGCTGGTCGCGCTCGAGAATGTGGGCTTGGAGCAGCTTCGCGGTGGCGCGCTCGTGATCCTCGGCGCGGTGCTGCTCTTTGCCGCAAGCGCGGCGTTCGGGGGGCTGCCGGCGTTCTGGGGGATCGCCTTGTTCACCGCGTGCTACTTCGCGCTGCTGCGAACCTTGGGCGGCGGCGGCCGTCTTCGCTGGTTGATCGCTTGCCTCTTTGGCTTCGTCCACGGCCTCGGCTTTTCGGGCGTGCTCCTCGAACAGGAGCTCCCGCGCGCCCAGCTCGTTCAGGCGCTGTTCGGCTTCAATGTCGGCGTGGAGCTCGGGCAGCTCGCCGTCGTCGCCTGTATCTGGCCGATTCTCCGATGGCTGCGGAGCCGCGACCTAGGCACCGCAGTCGTCGATGCCACTGCGTTCGCCGGAGCCGCGGTCGGCACGTTCGCCTTGGTCGTCCGCGTCTTCGCCTAACGGACTAGGCGAAGACTAGATGAAGAACGGCCCAGAGGACGACGATGACAACGCCCCGGATCTTGCGCCTCCCTAGTCTGGACATCGCCCGCAGCCGCGCTAAGTGGTTGATCAACGGTTCCGAGGAGTCTACCTTTGCGCCCTCAAGGCCCGGTCTACGGGCTCCAAACCAAGTACGGAGATGAGAATCATGGCGATCGAACTGCCAGCCCTTCCGTGGGCCCAAGATGCCCTCGCGCCCCATATCAGCGCCGAGACGATCGAGTACCACTACGGCAAGCATCACGCGGGCTATGTCAAGAAGCTGAACGCCGCGACCGAGGGGACCGACCTCGCGAGCAAGTCTTTGGTCGACATCATCCGTGAGGGTGGGGCGACGTTCAACAACGCAGCTCAAGTTTGGAACCACAGCTTCTACTGGAACAGCATGAAGCCGGGCGGCGGTGGTCCACCGACCGGCGCGATTGCCGACGCCATCAACGGAAGCTTTGGCGGCTACGAGAAGTTCAGTGAAGCGTTCGCGAGCGCGGCGGCGACACAGTTCGGCTCCGGCTGGGCATGGCTCGTGGCAGAAGGCGACAAGCTCGCCATCCAAAAGACGCCCAACGCCGAGACCCCGATCACCACGAGCGCCAAGCCGCTTCTCACGATCGATGTCTGGGAGCACGCGTACTACATCGACTACCGGAACGCGCGTCCGGACTACATCAAAGTGTTCCTCGATTCGCTGGTCAACTGGGACTTCGCGAACGAGAACCTGAACGGCTGAGCCAAACCACGTGACTGAGCCACGCTGGAGCCGCCGGGCCTCGTTCGCTTGGCTGGTCGCCGGTTATTTTGCGGCCTTTGCGATTGCTTGGGTTTCGCTGTTCTTCGTTCCGGAGGGCCTCGATTCCTTCTGGACCGTGGCGATTGCCGATCTCGCGGCGACCTTGGTCATTTTCGCGTTCTCGCGTGGGCTCAAGTGCTCCAGCATGTACGACGCCTACTGGTCGGTGGCGCCCATCGTCATCGTTTTCTATTGGGTTTTTCACGCCGAAGAAGCCGTCAATCCGGTTCGAGCGGGCGCGGTCCTCTTCCTGGTGACCTGGTGGGGCGTGCGCCTCACCTACAACTGGGCGCGAAGCTGGCCCGGGCTCCATCACACCGACTGGCGCTACCTGATCATGCAGGAGAAGGCCCCCAAGGTTTGGTTCTTCTCCGATCTGTTCGGGATTCATCTGTTCCCCACC
>CAMYJN010000741.1 GCA_947258625.1 uncultured Polyangiaceae bacterium
GGCTCAAGGGCAAAAACCCCCATTCGTTCATGGCCCTGCTGCAGAGCGTCGACGGCAAGAAGCTCGACAAGGTCGGGTCGCGGCTTGCGGTCCTCAACGAGGACGACTCGGCTCGCTACGTTGCTGACCTGAAAACGGCCGACTACGCGGTCAAGGCCATCACGAAGCGCAAGGCTTCTCGCAAGGCGCCGGCTCCCTACACGACGTCGAAGCTGCAGCAGGACGCTGCCAACCGTTTGAGCATGCCGCCGAAGCGCACCATGCGCATCGCGCAGCAACTCTACGAAGGCATGACGCTCGGGCGGGGCAAGAACTCCGAAACGGTCGGGCTCATCACCTACATGCGTACCGACAGCGTGCGGCTGTCGCCCGACGCGGTGAATGACTGCCGCGATTACATCGCCAAGAAGTTTGGCAAGGGCTCGGTGCCCGAGAAGCCGAACTTCTTCAAGACGAAGAAGCAAAACGTGCAGGACGCCCACGAGGCGATTCGTCCGACGCGTCTCGACTTGCCGCCCGAAGAAGTCAGCAAGTATCTGACCGATCCGCAGCGCAGGCTCTACAAGCTCATTTGGGACCGTTTCGTGGCATCGCAGATGACGCCGGCCGTGTTCGACCAGACGGGGGTCGAGATCGAGGCAAAGTCGGCCAGCCATCTCTACGGGCTTCGCGCGAGCGGGAGCGTCCTCAAGGTTGCCGGGTGGCGGGCCGTGTATGGGGCCACGACCGAGCTTGCCGGCGAAGAGCCGAGCCCCGAGGACCGAACCGATGACGACGACAGCCTGCCCGAGCTAAAAGAAGGCGAGGCGCTGCACGTCGTGATTCCGCCCGGCGTCGAAGGGCACCACAAGAAAACCGAGCCGCCGCCCCTCTTTACCGAGGCGACACTCGTCAAGAAGCTCGAAGAAGAAGGCATCGGCCGCCCGAGCACCTACGCGGAAATCATCAGCAAGGTCGAGCAGCGCTCGTACGTCGAAAAGGACGGCAACAAGCTCGTGCCGACGCCGCTCGGGACGCTGGTCATCGAGAAGCTCGTGGCTGATAAATTCGACCTCGCCGACATCGGGTTCACGCGGAAGCTCGAGGAAGACCTCGATGCGGTGGGTGAGGCGCGGGCGAAACGCCTCGACGTTCTTCAGCCCTTCCACGACCGCCTGCAGGCGCAAATCGCGCACGCGGTCGAGCAAAAGGGGAAGTGGTGGCCCGACCCAGTCGAGATCGGCGAGAACTGCCCGGAGTCCGGTGACCCGCTGGTGAAGCGCTGGGGCCGCAACGGGCCGTTCATCGGTTGCACCAAGTACCCGGAGTGCCGCTACACGCTCAACATCGGCCCCGACGGCGAAATCGAAGAGCCCAAAGAGCCGGAGCTCACCGAGTACGATTGCCACGAGTGCGGCGCGAAGATGACGAAGCGCTGGGGCCGCAACGGCTGGTTCCTCGGCTGCTCCAAGTACCCGGAGTGCAAGCACACCCGCGCGGTGCCGCTCGGCTACAAATGCCCCAAGTGCAAGACCGGCGACATCGTTCCGATCAAGCCCAAGGGTCGCGGGCGTCCGTTCTACGGCTGCACCAATTACCGCTCCGAAGAGCCCTGTGATTTCCGCGTTTGGCAGAAACCGATTGGGCAGAAGTGCCCGACCTGCGGGACCGACTTCCTGGTCGCCATGGGCGGCAAGAAGAACCCCAAGCTCAAGTGCGTCAACGAGACCTGCGACTTCGAGCGAAGCTACGATCCATCCGAGCTGCTCGACGAGGGTGAGTCCGAGGAAGCCGCGCCTGCCGCAGGTTCGGCCGCGGGCTGAGGTTTGGCCGTGGCAGACGTGGTCGTCATTGGTGCGGGCCTGGCCGGCACCGAATGTGCTTGGCAGTTGGCCGAACGCGGCGTCTCGGTGCGCCTGATCGAGCAGAAGCCCAAGTCGCGCACACCGGCCCAGCATTCAGACCAGATGGCAGAGCTGGTTTGCTCCAACTCGTTTCGGGGTGCGGCCTTGCACAATGCAGTCGGCCTGCTCAA
>CAMYJN010000742.1 GCA_947258625.1 uncultured Polyangiaceae bacterium
CCGTCTGAACGCGGAGGTTGGGAAGCGTCCGCTCCGCAGCACGGCCTTCGATGAACGTACGCTGAATCCGGGAGTTTGACACCGCGAGGATCTGTGCGTTCGGGAACCGCTCCGCTGCCCAGAGCGAGAACGACCCCCAGCCGCAGCCGAGGTCGAGAATCCGCATGCCGTCCTCGACTTTGGCTCGCCGGGCGGTGAGCGCGAGCATGGCTTCCTCCGCGGCGGCAAGGTCCGACGTGCGGTCATCCCAATGGCAGCAGCTGTATTTGAGCCTGGGGCCAAGCACGAGCTCGAAGAACGGAGCGGGAACCTCGTAGTGCTGTTCGTTGGCCGCCGCGACGGCAATCGCGATCGGGCCAGCGGAAAGACGGTCCATGAGGGCGGACTGCTCCCGGGTTCGCGCTTCCAACGAGCCGCTCACGCTCTCCCGAAGACGCCGTCGCAGCAGATGGCGCGTGCCCGACCTGAGAATCAGATCTGGAAAGACACCCGCCTCGGCCATGCGCAGCGCCAGCCCCATCGTCGAGCGGCGTTCTTGCGTTGGACCTGTGGTTGACGATTCCATCATCATTTCCGTGCAGATCAGTAGAGCGTTTGGCCAGACGAGCAAGTCTGGGCTTGGCGAATTTCAGCAAGACTTTAGAGTGGCGCGATGGAACCCTCGATGCGAACGATCGCGATCACCGGCGCGACCGGCTTCATCGGCCGACATGTCGTAGAGCGATTGCTTGAGGAGTCCGACCTCGCGCTTCGGTGCCTGGTGCGCTCCGAGAACGATGCAAACGAGCTCACCGCCTTGGACACGCGGGTGAGCTGTGTTCGAGGCGACATCTGCGAACCCGCCTCACTGACTCCGCTGCTAGAAGGCGCCTGGGGCATCATCAATCTCGCTGGATACCGCGATTTCTGGAGCTTGCGTCCCGAGCTCTACGACGAGCTCAACACCCGCGGCGCCGAGAATGTGTTTCGAGCCGCGCTGGCCGCACAGGCTCAAAAGGTGGTTCAAGTGAGCACCCCGCTCGCGTTCGGCGTGCCAGAGCAAATTCCCTTCGACGAAGAGACTGCGCCCGGGCCGCATCCGTCGCACTATGCGCGAAGCAAGTATCTCGCCGATCAGATCGGCTGGCGCATGCATGCCGAAGGGGGCCTGCCGCTGACCGTCGTTCATTTGGCCGCCGTGATCGGCGCGGGAGACCCTCGACCCACCATGGAGGTGCGCCGCGCCGTCGAACGCCGGCTGCCTGTGCTCGTTGGCGCCGACAGGACCTATACGTACCTCTACGTCGGCGACGCTGCGGAGGCCATCGTCCGCGCACTTCTCAACCCCGCAAGCACAGGCCGGCGCTATCTGATCGGCACCGAGCGCGCGACGACTCGGGACTACTTCTCCATCATCGGCGACCTTGCCGACGTGCCGGTGCCTCGGATCAATCTTCCCGAGCGCGCGCTCATCCCCATCGCCCGGCTCCTCGAGCATTGGGCCCGCTGGACGAAAAAGCGTCCGGCGATCCCGGTCGACATCCTCAAGACCACGGCTGCAGGCTCGCTGGTCTTCGATGGAACGCGCGCCGAGCGTGAGCTAAAAATGCAATACACGCCGCTACGAGAGGCATTGGGCGAAGCGGTCGAAGAGATTCGCAGCGATTTGGCGTAGCGTTTGACTTAGACGGCGTCGGTGAGCGCAATCTTCGGGCCCGTCGAGCCGACTATCGTGAGGTCGATGCCGTCTGCCTCCGCGTGCGTGGCGAAGTCTTCGATGACCTCGCTCACGTCGTGATCGAGAATCCGGGTCGCCGACATGTCGATCGTGACGGCGCACCCTGGAGGGATTTCCCGAAGAAGGCGCTTGAGCGACGCCTTGTTGAGGAACGTCATGTGCTCCGTGAAACGAATGGCAAAGGAACCCTCGCTCGTCTGCTCCCGATAGAAGTTGAGCTGGTAGTTGTAAATCAGAATCTCGAAAAAGGCGACGGCCATGCCAAGCATGATGCCCGTGAGCAAGTCGGTGAAGAC
>CAMYJN010000743.1 GCA_947258625.1 uncultured Polyangiaceae bacterium
CCCGTGTCAGCGCCGTTGCCGACGCTTGGCACAGAACCTGCTTTGGCGACACCCGAAACCTCAGTTGACCATGGAGAGAACAAATGAAAATCGGCATCCTATCCAGGAACCCAAAACTCTACTCGACCCAGCGCCTCAAGGAGGCAGCGGTGGCTCGAGGGCATTCGGTTCGCGTCGTGGACTACACGCGCTGCTACATGAATATCACGTCGCATCGTCCAGAGGTTCTGCTTGCCGGCAAGCCATTGCACTTCGATGCCGTGATTCCCCGCATCGGAGCGTCCCATACCTTTTACGGTACGGCCGTCGTTCGGCAATTCGAAATGCAGCGGACCTATCCAGTCAACACGTCGCAGGCGATCTCACGATCACGCGACAAGCTTCGCGCGCTTCAGTTGCTGGCCCGGGAAGGCATTGGGATGCCGGTGACCGGCTTCGCGCGGTCTACGCACGACATCCAGGGCTTGCTTCATCTCGTTGGCGGGGCACCCTTGATCGTGAAGCTCCTCGAGGGCACGCAGGGGATCGGTGTGGTGCTCGCAGAAACCGACAAAGCTGCCGAATCGGTCGTGGCTGCGTTTATCCAGCTCGATGCGAACATCCTGGTGCAGGAGTTCATCAGAGAGGCCGGCGGAGCGGACATCCGTGCATTCGTCATCGGCGACAAGGTGGTTGCCTCGATGATGCGTCAGGGGCCCGAGGGGGAGTTTCGGTCCAACCTGCACCAAGGTGGTTCAGGCTCGAAGATCAAGCTCACGCCCGAGGAGCGCAGCACGGCGGTCCGTTCAGCGAAGACCCTCGGGCTTCGGGTGGCCGGCGTCGACATGCTGCGCTCCAATCACGGACCGGTCGTGATGGAGGTGAACTCGTCCCCGGGGCTCGAAGGAATCGAGTCGACGAGTGGGAAGGATGTCGCTGGAGCGATCATCGAGTATCTGGAGAGGAATGCAAAAGCAGGAAAAACAAAAGACCGGATCGAAGGTTAGGCCGAGAGCCCCGTTCGAGATCAACGGAGTGATGGCCGCTGCGGGCAAGCTCACTCAGGTCGAGCTTCGCCTTGCGCGCCTGCCGACTGGCATGTGGGTCTCGCTTCCAGTCGGTGTGCTGCACGGTCGGCACGAGGGACCGGTCATTTGGGTGAGCGCGGCCATTCACGGCGACGAGCTCAACGGCGTCCCGATCATCCGTCACCTGCTCGATGCCATCGATCCGAGGCGCCTTTCGGGCACCGTGCTAGCGGTGCCGGTGGTCAACGTGCAAGGGCTGATTCAGCAGTCGCGATACCTTCCGGATCGCCGCGACCTCAACCGGTGTTTTCCCGGCTCGAAACGGGGGTCTTCCGCTGGCCAGCTGGCGCACCTTTTCATGACCGAAATTGTCGCTCGCTGCGAGCTTGGGCTGGACCTCCACACGGGCTCGGGGGGCCGAACGAACCTGCCACAGATACGCTGTGACTTGGATGAGCCGGGGACACTTCGTCTTGCGCGCGAATTCGGCGCGCCCGTGCTCTTGCATTCGCGCTTGCGTGATGGCTCCCTGCGGGCCGCCGCGCGCGAGATCGATAAGGTCGTGTTGGTCTACGAGGCCGGCGAGGCGAACCGTTTCAACAACCAGGCCATTGAATTGGGGGTAGAGGGTACGCTTCGCGTGATGAGGTCGATTGGAATGATCGAAGACGTGGTCGAGCCTCCGAAGGTGGCGCCCCGCATCTCTCGGGCGAGCTCTTGGGTGAGAGCCCGTCGGACGGGGTTTTGCGAAATGACGGTTCGCCTGGGGACCGAAGTGGCTGAGGGCAATAGCGTCGCGGTCATCTTCGATGCGCTCGGCCGGGATCGATCGCCGGTGAAGGCAAAGCACCATGGGATCGTCATTGGACACGTGACGTCCCCGCTCGTCCATCGCGGTGACGCTATCGCGCACATCGCGGAGCTCCCGGAGACCGTCGGAAGTGAGGGTAGATGAAAAAGTCGACAAGGAACATATTGATTGCGGTCTTTGGGCTCTTGGGGGTCG
>CAMYJN010000744.1 GCA_947258625.1 uncultured Polyangiaceae bacterium
GAAGCCGTTCTTCGATGCGCTCATTCAGCGACTCGTCGGAACCCTGGTGCTCGAGGATGAGCTCGCTCCCGACGTTCGAGGTCATGATGATGACCGTGTCGCGAAAATGTGCGACCCGCCCGCGCGAGTCGCTCAGCCGGCCGTCCTCCAAGACTTGGAGCAGGATGTTGAAGACGTCGGGGTGCGCCTTTTCGACCTCGTCGAACAAGACGACCGAGTAGGGTCGGCGCCTCACGGCTTCGGTCAGAAAACCGCCCTCTTCGCTATCGACGTATCCGGGCGGTGCGCCGATGAGTCGCGCGACCATGTGCTTTTCCATGAACTCGCTCATATCGAGCCGCGTGAGCGCGGCCTCGTCGTCGAACAGAAACTCGGCCAGGGTCTTGGCGAGCTCGGTCTTGCCCACCCCCGTCGGACCAAGAAAGAGGAACGAGCCAATGGGACGCTTGGGATCGCGAAGGCCGACGCGGCCTCGTCGCACCGCTTTGCTCAGCGCGCTGACAGCGTGGTCCTGGCCGACGACGCGCTGGCGCAACCGGTCCTCCATGTGGAGCAGCTTCTGGGCTTCTTCCTCCATCATCTTCGCAGCGGGCACGCCGGTCCAGAGCGCAACGACCGCAGCCACGTCCTCGGGTCCTACGGTACGATCCAACTCGTCGCCGTCGAGTCCGAGACGAACGCGTGCCGCGCTTTCATCGATGAGGTCGATGGCGCTCTTGGGCAGCTCGCGTCCCGCCACGTAGCGGCGTGCAAAGCGAACGGCGGCTTCCAGGGCCGGCTCGGAGATCTCGACCTCGTGTGCAGCTTCAAACCTGGCTTTCACTCCTTGCAGGATCGCCACCGCCTCCTCTGAGCTCGGGGGTTCGACCTGAATCGGCACGAACCTCCGCGACAGCGTGCTCGCTTCGTCATTGATCTCCCGCAGCTCATCCGGCGTACAGCGAGCAAGCGCACGAACCTCGCCCCGGCTCAACGCGTTGGCGAGCATGTCCCCGGCGCCTCCCTTCGCGCGAAGGAACGAGGCCAGGTTGGGCAGAAACAAGATCACCTGCCCGCCCGAGTCGCGGACCGCATCGAGGATCGCCCGCATGCGCTCTTCGAGCTGCCCCCGAAGCCTGGTCCCCGCGACGAGCTCAGCGGCATCGAGTGTGATGATCCGCTTGTCGGCCAAGAGGTCGGGCACCTCGTCGGCCGCGATTAGCGAAGCGAGGCCGTGAACCAGCGCGGTGCGGCCGGTGCCATCTTCGCCGACGAGCAGAGGATTGTTCTCCTCGCGCCTCGCCAGAACTTGGAGCATTCGGCGAAGCTCCGCCTCCCGCCCGACGAGAGGATCGAATGCGTCTTGGGCCGCCAAGCGCGTTACATCGCGGCCGTATTCGTCCAGAACACCCATTTCCGCTCCTGCAGCTGTATCGGGTCTATCGTTTCCGCCGCCGCCCGCCAAGGCTTCCCTCAAGATCGCGCTGCTCAAGCCCGATGTCCGCAGGACCGAACGGAGCAATCCCTCGGGCTCCTGTGCGCAGGCTAGAACCAAGCTCGCGGTGCCTACCGGAAGCTCTCCGTGCTGGGTCGCCTCGAGCTCGGCCCTCGACAGGAGCTCGAGGAATCGCGTGGACAGGTACGCCACCCCTTCGCCCTCGGTCTTTGCGAGCCTGCGAAGCGCCCATTCGGAATCCACAAGCACGTCCGTGGCGTCGGCGCCCGCAGCTTCGAGCGCCGCTTGAACGGCCGGCGCCCGGTCCACCAATTCGTACCAAAGATGGATCGGTTGCACGTCTGCGTGCTTGCGATCGTCTGCGAGCTGCTGCGCCGCGGCGACGTACCGACGCGCGTCCTCGCTGTACGAATCGAGACGCAGGGTGAGTTTCTTCAAGCCTAGTCGTCCGCGGCTTTCCTCGCAGCTACGAATTGAAGCCGCAAGTCGTAGAGCACTTCGGTGATGAGCCGCTCTTCCTCGCCGGTGAGGTTTCCCCTCGTCTTCTCTTCGAGGAGCGCAATACAGTCGATC
>CAMYJN010000745.1 GCA_947258625.1 uncultured Polyangiaceae bacterium
GCAGTTCCCGGTGCCGCCCGCCGCACCGGAAACATGGGAAACCGACCCGCGCATCGCCGAGAATCAGAAGATTCTCGACCAATTTTTCAAGTTGGTCCCGGGCTTTGCAGCAATGCACCCGATGGGGGCAACGATGCCACAAGAATGCGTAGCGGTGTTCACCATGTGCTTCATGTCCGAGCAGCTCCAGGTGCAGTTCAACGTACCCTCGTATCAGGCATGGCTGGACGAGCAGGACATGCGTCCCACGTACGAGTTCCACAAACGCTTCCTACAGCACGCACAGTCAGGCGGCGTTCATGGCGGGCGCTGGGTGCTGAAGTCGCCGGCGCACCTTCATTTGATCGACACGCTTCTTGATGTGTTTCCAGACGCCCGGATCGTTCATACCCACCGCGACCCGATCAAGGTCTGCGCATCGGTCACGAGCCTGACCGCCACGCTCCGGGGGGCCTCGACCGATACCATCGATCTGCATGAAATCGGCCGCCAGCAACTCCAGTGGTGGACCAAACTGATCGGTAGATCTCTCGCGCAGCGAAAGCAACTCGCACACAAGAGGGAGCAATTCTTCGACGTGAAAATGAGCGAAACCGTGTTGGACCCGCTCGACGTCGTGCGAAGAATGTACGCACACTTCGACTATCCGCTCACCGGTGAAGTGGAGGCCAAGATGCTCGCCTTCATGAAAGCAAACCGAGGCCTGAGCGAGCAAAGTCAGTTACAGGGCTACCGGCATCTCGCTCATTTGCTGAGCTACGGCTTCGACCTCTATCTCGAAAGCGATCCGCTCCGCCCGACGTTCGTGCCGCTCGCACGGCCGACCCAGAAGATCCTCGGCGACAACTGCGACTCGATATACTGCTTCACACAGACCCGTGGTGATCAGAGCTATCGCATCTGGGGGAACCGCGGCGATGCCTGTTACCTCAGCTTCTGCGCGTATGCCGGTGAGCCGGACGGGTCCTGGTCCGACAGCCTCGCCGCCAACATCAACCACACACACATCGATTTCGGCGACGACGGCTCGTTCGAGATCTTCCTCGGACCGGACGAGCCAGACGAGCCCAATCGCTTCAAGACCGCTGCTCGTGCGGTGTGCGTGATCTCTCGGGAGTACTACTTCGACCGCGACAACGACCGAGTCGCAGAGATCTACATAGAGAACACCGCCGACGTTCCCGCCCCCGGCCCCGAGACCGATGCAAGTCTTTCCGAGAAACTTCGGGCTGTCGGAAACTTCGTGAGCCAGACCGCGGCGATGGTCCCACCACCCGGCTCGGAAGAGCACAACATGCTTGGCGATCCATTTGGCTTCGACCCCGATGGAATGGGATGGGGAACACCCGACAACGTTTACGCGCTGGGTACATTTGATCTCTCCGACGACGAAGTGCTCGTCATCCGGGGCCGCTCACCAAAGTGCTGCTACTGGGGAGTTCAAACGTGGAACGCCTACATGCAGTCCTTCGACGCGCGATACCATCAAGTATCCCTGAATTCAGCGCAGGCTGCCCTCAATCCTGATGGCAGTTGGACGGTCTACGTCTCCAAAGAGGATCCGGGCCTTGGCAATTGGGTCGGCACGGCCGGCCACCAAGACGGGCTCGTGTTCTGCCGCTGGCTGCTTTCCGAAGAGTTTCCTGAGAAACCGACCGCCTCGGTGACGACGATGGCGAACTTGCGCGCGCCGCAAGTCGACATAACAAGCTGATATGTAGCGACCGGTCAACGGAGATGATGGGGTTTACGTTGTGTCCTTTGTAGTTGGTTGAACGGCTCAAAGAAGCTGGCGAACAAAGCGACGGTTGATCAATCTGATATTCGTGGATCGGCCCGAGGGCCGCCGACATGGTCATCATCCGTCGGGAGCTCGCTCAGACTAGTGGCGCGAGTTGGGCACGGCCGTGCCTATCGCATGCTTGTTTCGAGGGTTGTCCTTCCCGTGGGGATGCTTGCCAGCTTCTTTGAACCGTTCAACAGGTAGGCCCGGCGTGTTCATCTCG
>CAMYJN010000746.1 GCA_947258625.1 uncultured Polyangiaceae bacterium
TTGAGGAACGCGGCGAACGCCTCGGCCTTTTCCAACCCCTGGTGCTCGCCGAAGAACTTACGTTTAGGTCACCTGGCCGGTAGGTCCAAGTCCTAGGGCTTGGTCGCTGGAAAGGGAGGGTGTCCGCTCCGAAACTGTGAGGTAGCAATACCTTTGAGACAGTTCAAAAAAGGAGCAGACACCCATGAGTGTTCCTATCGCAAACTCCGCCGAGGATCAAGCACGACGCCTGCGTCACAAGAGCCAGGATGCGCGACTCGCGCACTTGGCGGTCGAAGGGGCCGGGATCTCCCCCTGGGAGGCCGACGTCTTGGTCGATGTGATCAACGAGGTCTATTTCACCGAGCCCGAGGAGCGCCCGTTGCAGGCTGGGCAGATGCGCTATGTCTGCGTGGCGTTGAGCGAGGGTGCAGGCAAACCGCTGCAGCGCTGTAAGCAGCAAACGGTGGTGCTGAGTCTTCTCGATCGCGATGATCCCAAGGTGTTGGCGCAGCACAACGGCGACGGTCTGCGTCGCCATCGCATTCAACGCCTGACCGAGGAGGCGCGCGAACAGGGCGGAGTCTTGTCGCAGGAGGACCTGGCACAGCTACTGTGCTGCAGTGTGCGCACCATCCGGCGTGATATCCGCGAGCTGCGCGAGCGCCATGGGATCGTGGTGGCCACGCGCGGTCAGCAAAAGGACATCGGCCCGACCGTCTCCCACAAGGGGGTGGCCATCGGCCACTGGCTTGGCGGCTGCGAGCCCCTGGAGGTCGCCCGCAAGATCAATCATTCCCTGCATGCGGTCGAACGCTATTTGCAGCATTTCTCGCGGGTGGTGTTTCTCGCGGGCAAAGGGTTCGAGCCGTTGCAGATCGCCTTGACGGTGGGAATCTCCTCGGCGAACGTCAAGAGCTATTTGGAGATCCATGAGGCAACGCATTGGCAAAGCCGCTACGCGGATCGCTACCGCGAGATCGAGCTGATCGGCGATCAACACTTCGCGGCCGAGGACCAAAAAAAGGGGCCTGCTTCGCGGCCGCGGAGCTCAAGCGGCGCCAGGAGGCGGCCATGAGCAAGCGCCTCGCCGACCATGACGCCACCTATGGACCCCAGGAGTTCAAGAGCTTCCCCGGTGCCCTCAATGCCTTCTTCAGCCAGGAATGCCCTCAGCTCGGTGGCCAACGCACCCGCCAGGTGCTGGTGCAATCGATCGTGGAGATGATCGGGCGGTTCTATCCGCCGAGCACGCACCTGCGTCCCGGGCAGACGCCGTGGGTGACCGTGGACAAAGACGAAAAGGGCTCCTACGGCAAACGCATGAGTCAGACCCGACTGACCAGTGTGGTGCTCGACTTGGTCCCCGCCAACGAGGCCACCGAGCGCAAAGAGGGCAAGAAGCTGCGCGAGATCAAGAAGAACGCGGTGGCACGGGTGTTCACTCAAGCCTATGAGCAGGGCGGCTGCCTGACCAATGTCGAGACCGCCTTGCTGCTGAAGATGTCCCCTTCCACCGTCAGCAAGTACACTCGTGAATGGGAGCTGGAGCACGGTACCCTGCTGCCGCGACGCGGCACCATCCACGACATGGGGCCCACCCTGACGCACAAGAAGGAGATCATCGAGCGGCTGTTTCTGCAGGGCAAATCCGTCGAGCAAGTCATGCGCGAGACCTATCACAGCGCCGAGGCCATCACCCGCTACATCGTGGCCTTCAAGCAGGTGCTCTTGTGTCAGCGCAAAGGGCTGTCCACCGAAGAGATCGCCTTCGCCGTGAAGATGTCGAAACGCCTGGTCGAGGAATACCAGAGACTGATCACCGAGCTTGCCTCGAAGAACCAATCCCTCGATCAGTTGATCGAGGACTCTCTTGGAAGCCTCTTGAACTCCAACCGCGAGCCCAATACCGTGTAAGCCAATTCGCAGCGGACACCCGACCTGCACCGGTCAAATGGCCTTATTTCCGCTCGGCGCTGGGGGTGAGGGCATGAGCGCCCTGGCCGCGGAGTTGACCGCGATCGAC
>CAMYJN010000747.1 GCA_947258625.1 uncultured Polyangiaceae bacterium
TCGCCGTGCTTGCGCTTCTGGTTGGCTATCTCACCCTCTACGAATCGGTGGACTCGACCTTGGCGGCCCTGACCGGGAGCCGCGTGGTGTTCCTCGGTGCCTGGACCCTCGTAGCGCTCCTGGTTGGCGGCGCGCTCATCGGCGCAATCGGGAGCGCCGTGTCGGTGCGTCGATACCTCTCGGTGTGACATGAAAATCAAACGTAGATTCTGGGTTTGGGTGTCGGTTGGGCTTCTGGTCGTGGCCGCCGGCGCAGCGGCCGAACAAGACCTCGGAATCGGCGGCCTGACCGACGTGGCCGCGGCCGAAGGCAAAATCGCAGAGAACCTCGCTCGCGTGGAGCACGCGCAGACGCGACAGGCCCAAATCGACACCGAGATCTCCGGGCTGGCCGACAAGCGCGAGGAGGCCGAAGGACGGCTGCACGAACGCGCACGCGCGCTTTACCGGATTCGACGCGCAGGCATGCTGCCGGTCGCGGGCGGCTTTGACGCCTTGATGGGTCACCTTGCTCGGGTGCAGCGGCTCTCGCGCATGGTCAAGAGCGATCTGGAGACGATGGACTTCCTCGGCGAACGAGGCTCGGCGCTCCGGCTCGAAAAGAACGAGCTGGCCGACGTGCTCAAGGAGGCGCAGCTGGAACTGCACGCCCTCGAGGGCAAGAAGGCAGAGCTCGAGCACAGCAGCAGAAGCGCATCGTTGTTTGAGGACACACTCCGCGGCGAGCGCCGGGATGCACCGCGCGAAAACCAGACCATGAGCTACGGCCGCATTCGAGTCTCCGGTGACATGGACGACCTCGGCGACGGCTTCGCGCAGATGCGCGGTCAGCTGGCTCTACCGGTCCAGGGCTCGATGCGGATCGGTGAAAGCTCTCGGGAGGGCGCGCCCGGTCTCGAGTTCTACGGGCGACTTGGCGGCCCGGTCCGCGCCGCGGCCGATGGAAGGGTAGCCTTTGCCCGCATTTATGGCGCCTACGGACTGATGGTCATCATCGACCATGGAAGCAGTTTTTACACCGTCTACGGCGGTCTCGGCTCGACTGACGTCGAGGTCGGCGACTGGGTCGGCATGAGCACTCGGATCGCGACCCTCGAGAGCGGCGGGCCCGATGCGATTCTCTTCTTCGAAGTCCGAAGGGGAACACGACCGCTCGACGCCCGCAGCTGGCTCGGCTTGTAGCGCTGCGCTCATGCTAGGCTCCGCGTCAGCGGAGGCGCCATGAGCTATCGGGACTTCATCAACAACTTGTCGGTCACACCATTCGGGGTGTGGCTCATCAAGACGTTTTCAGCGCGCGTGGACCCATTGCTCTACAAGCTCACGGGTGGGCGATACACGAGCTCAGGTCCGCTGACGATCCCGCAGCTCACCTTGACCACGATCGGTAGGAAATCAGGCAAGGAGCGCACAGTGCAACTCGGCTACACAGCGGACGGCAACGACGTGCTGATCGTCGCAAGCAATTTCGGAGGGCAGAATCATCCGGCCTGGTCGTACAACCTCGACGCGAATCCGTCTGCGAAGATCCGCTTGGGCGCAGAGGACAAGAAGGTCACCGCGACGCGGTTGACCGATTCGGAGAAGGCGATTCTCTGGCCGAAAATCGCAGAGACCATCCCGCAGATGAAGACCTACGTGACGAAAACAGACCGGAATATCAAGGTATACCGGCTGAGCGGCGGCTAGGGTCGGCGTCTGCTGATGGCCGTCGCAACGCGCTAGCGTTTGACGGCGCCGAAGGTCTCGGTGAACGCCAAGAGGGCTTCGAGATCGGCGTCGCTGATCTTGTCGGGGCCGAAGGCGGGCATGTCGTCGCCGCCCGAGCGTACCCTCCAGCGCAACTCCGCCGGGGTTTCGCGGTCGCCCGCGATTTTCGGGCCATCGCCCGCCTCGCCGCCGGGGTGGCAGCCTTCGCAGAACTCAGCGTAAACCTCGGAGCCGGTCGCGACGTCGGTCGATTCGAGCGGGAATTCGAAGCTCGCCAGCGACAGCGCGGTGGT
>CAMYJN010000748.1 GCA_947258625.1 uncultured Polyangiaceae bacterium
ATCTTCCCCGACCTCGGGTCGATTCGGTAAATCCGGCCGTTGGGCAGCGTCCCGGCGTAAAGCGCGCCGTCGTTCCCAAATGCGAGAGACGAGACCAAAAGCTCACCGGTGTTTGCAAAGACCTTGGTGTTCTTGCCATCGACACGATAGACCGCGCCATCGGTGCCGGTGCCGATGAAAGTCGTGCCGGCACGCTGTGCCATGCTGTAGGCCAGCGGTACGTTTTCGAGCGCCGTCCGCTCCGTGACTGCACCAGCCCTCACCGAGCCGTCTGAATGGACCGCGGCGCCGTCGAGCTCACCGTCGACGAACGCGTCAGCGCTGTCGAGCACGAAGCTTTGGGTGCCCAGTGCAGCAACCGTTGCGCTCGTAGCGATCACGAAGCCCGCCAGGGCGATTCGCAAAATGGTTTTCGGTTTTTTCATCGTTTCGTTACTCGCCGAGAAGCTGGCCGCGTGCGACCTCGCGGACGCGGAGCGCCAGGTTCGTGCCACCGACCACCACCTGCGGCATTTTGATATCCGTGCGGGATTGCGTGACGAAAGGACGGCTGTCTTCGGTGCTGCTCACGAATTGCAGCGAGTTCAGGGCCGAGGCCGGAAGTGAGTCGACCACGTGGCCCTCGAAACGAAGGCCGCGTGTCGGCATTTGGAGCGCAACGACCATGGAGGTCGCAGCATAGCGCCGGTTGGCTTGTTCGATCAGGTCGCCGAGCGATCGAGCTCGCGGCTGCTCGACGGCCACCTTGTTGCCGGGGAGGATCGCCACACGAACCGTCTTGCCCGCCGCGGCCTCCGGAACCCTGACCTTCACGGCGCGGAGGGTGTCGGGTTGATCGACGCGGCGCAGCTTCACGTAAATCGTGACCTCTTCTCCCGGGTCTACCTCGTCATAGGCCACCGACGCATCGGCGATTTGAAAGACATCGCGGCTGAGCTCGAGGTCGAGCTCGAGGTCGATCGACGTCACCCGAGAGACTTCAAAAGGGTTGGCAAAAGCCGCTTCCATCAAGCCAAACATCCGAAGTTGGGAAAAGACCGCCGCGCTGGCGGCGCCCATCGGAGAGAAACCCTGCTCCTCGAGGGACACGATGCCGTGGCCTTCGATGCCGATCTGGCTCTTGGCCCGAAAGATGACGTCCGTCGCGTCGCTGGCCGTCGACTTGACGGCATTGGCGATCACGGCGAACACGATGCCCGGGGTGAGGACACGGTGGCTCGCCACCTCCACGTTCCACTCGGTTTTCGGGGCACCCTCGGCCCCGTTCACTTTGACGCGTATCGGGATGCTCGCGGCCTGAATGTCGGGGTCGATCACGATGGCAGGCTGCCGGTCCTGAACCAAGGCACCAAGAGAGCGCCCCGCTTCGGCGATCTTGAAAGAACGGGCCTCACTCACCAGGACGTGTACGACACGCGCGGTCGCCGTCGGGAGACCGGTTGCGCCCGCTTCCATCATCGGGTGCCCGAATGCGAGAGTTCGGCCGCCTTTCCCCACGTAGGTGATCGTGCCGACACCGGTCATCGCGATGTCTCCGCGAGCGAGTTGAACCGCAACGGCGCCTCCGGGCTCGAACTGCCTTGGGCCGCCCGTCGAGCTTCCGCCCGTGCCTGCTTGCGTAGCCACGAAGCCGAGCGGCTCCAGCTCCTTCGCGATCATTTGAGCGATCGCATCGTCCAGGCCGCCGAGCATGAGCGGCGTACTGGCCTGGTGAAGGCCAAGCGGCCCGCTCGTGCGTGCCTTCTTTTCTTGGAGGGCACGAAGCGTCGATAGGGCGCTCACCTCGTGCTCGCCGCGGTACGAAGGCAAGCCGGCGAGCCGTTCTTTCGAGGGTCGATGCCGGTCGAGCTTGGCGCTCGGCCTGCCGGGCAGCGGCTTGGCGCCTGGGAACATGTCGAGACGAACCGGGCGCTTGAGCTCGGCGAGCATGTTGGCGATCGGCGTCACCCCGACCACCGGGTCGACACCATAGCTCCAGCCGTACGCGTAGGCGCCCGCAAGG
>CAMYJN010000749.1 GCA_947258625.1 uncultured Polyangiaceae bacterium
GCTGCGTAGCATTCGACGGTGGGGTGGCGGCTGTCTTCGAGGAAGAGCGCCCGGCTGGAATCGATATCGGGCCGAACATAGCCGCGGCGCTGCGCGACCTCGGCCAGCGCGGCGCTCGTGTCGATGGACGCGATGACTCGGGCCAGCCGGTGAAGCCGCGGTGCATCCTCGCCAATCGCTTTGCGCAGGTCCAGGAACGCCGCCGACTCAAGCGCGCGGGACCGTTCATCGGCGTGCAGGATGCGGTCTTGAAGTTCGGCGAGCTCGGCCGTGATGAATCGCTCGCCGCTTGCGATGGTCTGCTTGCGAACGTAGTCGTCCGGGACGGCGTCGAGCTTGGATTTGGTGATCTCGATGTAGTAGCCAAAGACCCGGGTGAACTTGATTTTGAGCGAACCGATGCCGGTGCGTTTGCGTTCGCGGCGCTCGAGGTCGAGGACGATGTCTTTGGCCGTCGTCGACAGTTTTCGAAGCTCGTCGAGGTCGGCCAGGTGACCGTCGGCGAAAATGCCACCCTGCCTTTCAATTGCCGGTGGCTCGTCGACCAAGGCAGATTGCAACAGGGCGAGCAAATCCGCGCAGAGGTCCACGCCTTCGAGCGACGCCATCGAGTCGTCGAGCGCGCTGCCGGGGCGCGCGGAGAGGTCTCGGTGAAGCGCCGCGGCGCTCGCGAGGCTGTTTCGGATCACGCCCAGGTCTCGCGGCGTCGCAAGGCCAACCGCGGTGCGCACCGCGAGCCGTTCGATGTCGCCGATCTCCGCGAGTCGCGCCCTGGCCTGATCGCGGCTGCGCGCGTCGGCGAAAAAGAGCTCCACGGCGTCATGTCGCCGCCGGATTCGCTCTATGTCGGTCAGCGGTTCGAGCAGGCGCGACCGAAGCGCCCGTGCGCCCATGGGCGTCTTGGTTTCGTCGAGCAGATGAAGGAGCGAGCCCCGACGCTCGCCGTCCAGGGTGCGCACGAGCTCCAGATTGCGGACCGCGGCGTCGTCGAGGACCAGGCGATCGCCTGCCGCGTACAGCGTCGCCGTGTGGATCGGTGAATCCGCCAGGTGCTTCTTCGCGTAGTCGAGCACCAGCGACGCCGCCCGGGCCGCGGGTGCTCGACTCGTCAGCTCGCCGGCCTGCTCGGCGCTCAGCCATTCATCCAAGCGCTCGGCGCCAGGCCCAAGCTCCACGCATCGCAGGGCCGACTTGGGCAGACACTGTTTGCAGAGCGCTTCGAGCTCAGGAGCCCCTGCTTCGAGGAGCACCTCGGCCGGATCGAGGCGCACGAGCTCGCCCACCCATTGCGGGCCGAGCTCGAGCACGCAGGCTCTGAGCGTGCCGGTCGACAGCTCGAGCGCCGCCACGCCGCCGTCCTGCGTCGCGGCAACCAGAAAGTTCTCCGCGCGTGCGTCGAGGGCATCGGGCTCGAGGCAGAGCCCCGGCGTCACCACCCGAACCACTTCGCGCGGCACGACGCCACGAGCGCTCGAAGACTCGGCCATCTGCTCGCAGATCGCCACCTTCTCCCCGTGACGGAGCAGTCCGGCGAGGTATCCGGCCGCGGCGTGGTGCGGCACGCCAGCCATGGGGATTTTATTGCCGTCAGGGTCGGTCCCCCGGGAAGTCAGCGCGATGTCGAGGATGCCGGCGGCGCGGACCGCGTCCTCGTAGAACATCTCGTAGAAGTCCCCGAGCCTGAAGAAGACGATCGCATCGGGGTGCTGCCCCTTGGCGCGGAGAAACTGGCGCATGACCGGGCTGTGGTCTTTCTTTCGCGCCGTGCCAGCTACCCCCATGAACCGGGTCTACTCAAAAGTCTGGACGATGTTAAGCGGAGAAAACACGATGCGCCGGACCCCGGCGTCCAAGTCCACGAAGTAGAGTTCGTCTTGCTGTGGGGCAAAAAGCATCGAGGAGGGCAGCGAAGTGAGACCTAGGCTGGTGTCGAGGACCAGCCTCCCGAACTGATTGCTGATGCTGAAATTTAGAACGGTGGCGTCCGGGATTGGATCACCTG
>CAMYJN010000750.1 GCA_947258625.1 uncultured Polyangiaceae bacterium
TTCACCCGCATGCGGGAGCACCTGAGGGGGCATGTGGTGGAGGTCCTCGGCATGTTTCGCCGGGTCGCTCTCGAGGCCTCAGGTCGGATCGAAGCCCGCGAGCCTGAAGCCGGCTCGAACGCTGTGTTCTTTTTGACGCTCGGGGAAGTCCGGCGGGTTCTCTACGACGAGAACGAGCGCGTCGCGATCCGTGTTCAGCGACGCCGCTTGGAGCACGATCGCAACCGGGCGCTGCCCGAGCCGCCCACGACCTTCGTAGGCTTCCCACCCGACGATCCGGGCGTTGCGTCGAAGGCAAAGCGTCTGCGCGGGCTGGCTGCGAGTCGGGGTGTCGCCGAGGGCAGGGTGCGCATCCTTCGTGACGCAACCCAGGCAGCTCATTTCGAGCCCGGTGAAGTGCTCGTCGTGGCGGCCGCGGACACCGGATGGGCACCGTTGTTCCTGGCGGCGTCGGGCGTCGTCACGGAGCTCGGCGGCCCTCTCTCTCACGCGGCGATCATCTTGCGAGAGTACGCCGTGCCCGCCGTCGTCAATGTTGCCAATGCGACCCGCTCGCTTTGTGATGGTGACCTCGTTCGAGTCGACGGTGACGCAGGCACGGTGGAGATCCTCGGTGCCTGAGCGCGAAAGCGCCGAGCCCGAGATCATCCACCAAGACGAGCATCTCCTAATCGTTCACAAGCCTCCTGGCCTTCCGACGACCGCGCCACACGCCGGGGAGCGGTCGCTCGTTCGGTGGGTGTCCAAACGGTTTGTAGACCTTCGCCCACACGCCACCTCTCGCCTCGATTCTCAGGTCAGCGGCTTGGTCACCTTTGCGCTCACAACCAAAGCGAACCGGACGCTGCTCGACGCGCGGCGCGCCGGCACGTATCAGCGTGTCTATCTCGGCGTCACGATCGCCGAGGTGCTGGTCGAGTCGGGAGACTGGGGCTGGCCGATTTCAATCGATCCGAGCAATTCCAAGCTTCGTGTTGCACGCGAAGGCCGCGGTGAGCGAGCCGCATTGACTCGATATCGAGTGGCTGCCCGCAGCCCGGGCGCAACCCTCCTTCGGCTGATGCCAATGACGGGTCGAACCCACCAGATTCGCGTGCATGCGGCCCGCTCGGGCTCCCCGCTGTTCGGCGATCACGCATACGGCGGAAAACGGCGCGCAGTCATGCCGGACGGTACGGTCGTCACGGCGCGACGGGTGATGCTGCACTGTGCCAGGCTGAGCTTTCCATCGCCGTCGGGCGGCGCGCAGCTGCAGTTCGACGCGCCCGCACGACGCGACATGCAAACGATATGGAACGCCCTGGGCGGGACAGCGTCGGACCTTCAGCCCTGACGCTTGGTCGAGAACTTCGTGCCTGCGGGCTCGTCCTTTGGCCTGTTGAAATGCGCTTCGAGCTCGCGGTGCAGGATCTCCTGCACGTCTTCCTGCAGCCCGAGCGGGTGTCGAATCAGCCGCTCGATGTTTCGCTGATAGACGAAGAGGCGTCGCTGTTCTTCGCCTCCCGCGGTGGTAGCCATTTCATCCAGAAGAAGTGGGGTTCGTGGGTCGACGCCCTCGGCCACGACCTCCAGGCCGGGCAGATCGCTCACCATGATCAAGTTGCCCTCCAGGCGCTGCGTGAGTTCCTCGGGGAGCGCACGTAGGGCGGCCTGCACGATCTTTTCGAAGCGTCCATGCGAGGGCGACCATGGAGGGCTCGGTAGCAGTCCGTCGAGATGCCGCGTCTTGAGAAAGGCAAGAGAGGCTTCACCGTTACGCTCCTGTCGGTCACGCAGCAGGCCCAGGTAGTA
Organism: uncultured Polyangiaceae bacterium; assembly: GCA_947258625.1. Classification (GTDB taxonomy): domain Bacteria; phylum Myxococcota_A; class Polyangia; order Polyangiales; family Houyiibacteriaceae; genus SG8-38. The sequence continues at coordinate 1,792 of CAMYJN010000750.1, forward strand.
GAGCACATCGGGGGACGCATCGGAGCGCGCAGCTGCCCGTTCGATCAAGACGGTGGCGGCATCGATCTGGTCGAGCTCGAAGTGCGCGCGCCCGATCAGGAAGTCGAGCTGTTCGTTTTCGTAGGGCCCTTCGGGCAGCCCGAGGAGAAGCTCGGCCGCCGCAGCTCGGTCCCCCTGCTGGAGCAGCGCGTCGACTTTGAGCACCGAGGC